>JBNMNZ010000021.1:0-10721 GCA_051276605.1 Polaribacter sp.
ATGGACAGTTTGATGCATTTATGAATGCATTACGTAAGCTTTATAAAAGACATAGTAAAAAAGAGTTACCCTCTTTAATAGATTATGCAGTTAGAATACCACCAGGAAGTAATTCAGACGCATTGTGTGAAACGATTATTACTTGGAAACTAGAAGAAAAAGAATTTTTAACACGAGGTTTAGATCTGGATCAAACAGTATCTGCAATCAAAGCCACAGAGAAAATGTTGAATATTATTTAAATTAACAACAGCCAAAAGCTTAAACAAATGAAATTAAATATCGCAGTATTAGCAGGAGACGGAATTGGTCCAGAAGTAATAGACCAAGCAGTAAAAGTATCTGATGCAATTGCAAAGAAATTCAATCATGAAATTACTTGGAAACCAGCTTTAACTGGCGCTGCTGCAATTGATGCCGTTGGTGAACCTTATCCAGATGCAACACATGATATTTGTGTGGCTTCAGATGCTGTTTTATTTGGTGCAATTGGGCATCCAAGATATGATAATGATCCTTTGGCAAAAGTGCGTCCGGAACAAGGATTGTTAAAAATGCGTAAAAAATTAGGTTTATTTGCAAATGTAAGACCAACTTTTACATTTCCTTCTTTATTGGATAAATCTCCTTTAAAAAGAGAAAGAATAGAAGGAACTGATTTGGTTTTTTTACGTGAATTAACTGGAGGTATTTACTTTGGTGAAAAAGGTAGAAGAGACGGTGGAGAAACGGCATTTGATAATTGTGTATACACAAGAGCTGAAGTACAAAGATTAGCGGTAAAAGGTTTTGAATTGGCAATGACGCGTTCTAAGAAGTTATGTTGTGTTGATAAAGCGAATGTTTTAGAAACTTCAAGATTATGGAGAGAAACGGTACAAGCAATGGAAAAAGATTATCCGGAAGTTGAGGTTTCTTATGAGTTTGTAGATGCCGTTGCAATGCGTTTGGTACAATGGCCAAATAGTTATGATGTATTAATTACTGAAAACTTATTTGGAGATATTTTAACGGATGAAGCTTCTGTAATTTCTGGTTCTATGGGATTAATGCCTTCGGCTTCTGTCGGTGCAGAGAATGCTTTGTTTGAGCCAATTCATGGTTCGTATCCGCAAGCAACAGGTTTAAACATTGCAAACCCAATGGCAACTGTTTTATCTGCAGCAATGATGTTTGAAAACTTTGGTTTACACGAAGAAGGAAAAACAATTAGAAACGCTGTAAATAAAGCATTAGATGCAGGTTTTGTAACGGAAGATTTAGCCGATGGTGGAAAAGCCTACGGAACGAAAGAAGTAGGAGACTGGTTAGCGGAAAATATCTAAAAATATAAATTGAATTTATATTAAAAAAAGCGCTCGAATTCGAGCGCTTTTTTTAAGTTTTATAGAGATCTATTTAAAATATCTGAGAATATCAATTTATTTTTCTGATACAAGCTGACATCATTAAATATGCTTTATTAGAAACTAGTCAGACCAATTCTCAGGATGTAATTGAAGTAATAGTTGTAGATAAAGATACAATGTAGTTATCCTAAATAATAAGGTAATTAGTTATGCTAGCTATTAATAAATAAGGAAAAAAAATTATCTATTAATCGCTTCTTCAATTTTATTTAATAAATCTTCAGGGTCAAATGGTTTGTATATAAAACCATCCATCCCACTTTCCTTTAATCTATCTTTTACTTCTAGAAATATAGAAGCAGAAAGTGCAAGAATTGGAAGTGTTGTATTAAATTTTCTAATTTCGATAGTTGAGGCATAACCATCCATAATTGGCATTTGAATGTCCATCAAAACAATATCATAATCATTTTCCTTTATCATTTTTACAGCTGATAAACCATCATTTACAACTTCTACCTTTAAGTTTGCTTTTTCAAGAATTTGTCTACCAACCAATACATTAATGTCATTATCTTCTACTAATAATACTTTTTCACCGTTAAAATTATGTTCTTTTTTATAAGTAGTTTTATATAGCTCTTGTTCTGTAGCTAGTTTTAAGTTTAGCTGAAAATAAAAATGACTTCCTTTGTCTACCTTACTATCAATTTTTACATGAGAGTTCATGGCTTTTAAAATACTTTTTACAATTGGTAAGCCTAATCCTGTGCCTCCATATAAACGATTTATAGTACTAGATGCTTGTGTGAATGCTTCCCAAATTGAGTCTTGTTTGTCTTCAGGAATTCCTATACCTGTGTCAATTACTTCAGTTAATAAACCTAATATTTCTTCAGTTTGATTTGTTTTTTTGATTCTAAGTGTTACACTTCCCTTTTCTGTGAATTTAATAGCATTCGTAACTAAATTATTAATTACTTGATTGAATCTAACAATGTCTAACCATACAATAGGAATGTTCGCATCTATTTCTAAATTCATTATAATTCCTTTTTGTAAACAGGAAGCTTCATGAATTTTTTTGATTTGTTTTATAGCTCGGTATAAATCAACAGTGGTATTATTTAGCTGAATATTAGTGGATTGAATTTTACTGAAATCCAGTACATTATTTAATAAATTGAGTAATATCTTGCCAGAATAATTTAGTGCTTCAATGTTTTCTTTTTGGTCTTTACGTGGTTCATTATCACCTAAAATATGTGAAAGTCCTATTACCGCATTTAAAGGGGTTCTAATTTCATGACTCATCTTGCTTAGAAATTGAGACTTTGCATTAGAAGTGTCAATGGCTTTTTGTTTCTTGGAGTGTTCACTTTTATTAACTCTTGCATTTAAGTAGGAGTAATAAATTAATTGAAATGCCGCTAAGAGCAGAGTAAATATTATTGATATATAGTAAACAATGTTTCTTGTTTTTGAAGAATTTTTTAAGTTAATATCAATAAAAAATTTAAAATTTGTAAAAAAGAGAAGTAACCATAATAAAAAAGGTAGAAGGCAAAAAATAGAAATTTCTATTTTTTCTCTATTAAAGGAAAAGAAAACAAAAGGCAATCCAATTGCAAAAATTAAAAGAAATTCTACACTAGCTCCTTTACCGACATAAGAAGAAACAAAAGCAATAACAAGATTGAATATTAGTAGAAAAATAATTCTTGCAATTTTTGGGTACCCTTTTTTAGAAAGAATTGTAGCCGTTAAAAATAAAACACTAGTTACAAGTAGGTAATAACTTAAATTATAAATTTTTAAAAAGATAGCTAAAATAAAAAAAAGAAGAGATACTGCAAAGCAGACCATAGAAGTAATGAGAATCATTTTCATGCTTCCTTCTGAGAATTTTTTAATCCTGCTGTTTGACATTTTTAATACATTAATTTTTAGTAAAATTTTCTATTTGATTTAACAACTCTTCAGGAGTAAATGGTTTAAATATGAATCCATTCATTCCGCAATCATCAATTTTATCTTTTATTTCCATAAAAACATTTGCAGATAAAGCAAGTATAGGAGTTGTAATGTTAAATTTTCTAATTTCTTTTGTGGTCGTATATCCATCCATAATTGGCATTTGAATATCCATTAAAATAATATCAAACTCATTTTCTTTTACTTTTTTTATAGCAGCTAAACCATCATTAGCAACATCCACGATTAGTTTTGATTTTTCAAGAATTTGTTTCCCAACCATTATGTTAATTAGGTTGTCATCTACCAATAAAACTTTTTTACCAGAAAAGTTGTGCTCTTTTTTTTCTTTAGTTTCGTCTAAGTTTTTATTATTTGCTATTTTTAGTTTTAAGTTAAAGTGAAAACGACTTCCTTTTCCTTTAATACTATTTATTATTACTCGAGCCTTCATCGCTTCTAGAATACTCTTTACAATAGGTAAGCCCAATCCAGACCCACCATACATACGGTTAGTTGTGTTTGATACTTGAGTAAAAGCTTTCCAAATTGTTTTTCTTTTGTTTTTAGGAATTCCAATTCCAGTATCTTTTACCTCTATGTGTAAAGTTATATTATCTTTTATTCGTTTTTTCTCTTTTATGATTAAAGTAACACTTCCATTATCAGTAAATTTAATAGCATTTGAAACTAAATTATTTATTACTTGATTAAACCTTACAACATCCAACATAACAAAAGGAATATGATCATCTATTTCTAGATTCATGGAAATACCTTTTCGCAAACAAGAATCTTTATATATTTTTTCTAACTGTTTTGCGTCCGCAGAAATATCTGTTATTATATTGTCTAATTCTATTTTTATAAACTGCATCTTATTGAAATCTAAAACAATATTTAGCAAATCTAATAATGTTTTGCCAGAATAATTTAATGCTTCAATATTTTGCATTTGATCTTCTCTTGGTTCATTAATACCTAAAATATGAGAAAGACCAATAACAGCATTTAATGGCGTCCTGATTTCATGACTCATGGTACTCAAAAATTTTGATTTTGCTAATGAAGCTTCTATTGCTTCTTGCTTTTTAATATGAATTTTCGAATAGTATTTAGTGCCTAGTATTGAAAAATAGACCAAATTAATTAGCACTATTAAAAAGGTTAAAATAACAAAAAAGGGATAAATATATGTATTCGCAATTTCTACATCTATAGGGTTGTCTGTAAATATTTTAAAGTCAGTAATTGCAAGAGCTATCCATAATGCACCAGAAAGGGTTGAAAAAAAATAAACATATTTTTTTTCGGATTTAAAAGAAAACACTAAAAAAGGTAATGCTAATGAAAATAAGAATAAATATTCTACACTACCTGCTCTCCCAATAAAAGAGGCAGTAGCTGTAATGCCTATGTTTAAAAATATAAAAAAGAAAATTCTTGAATAATAGGGTTCTCCTTTTTTAGAAAGGTATGCACAATAAATATATAATAGAATCGTAGCTAAATGATAATAAGCCAAACTAGTTAGTCCTAAATAAAAAGCGATTAGAGAGGAGAAAAAGGCCATGAAACCAGTTAGTAAACTAATTACATAAAATAACTTATTAATTCTCTTAGATATAAGCTGTTTTTTACCTTTTAACATGTTTTTACCAGTTTTAATAAACTTATCCTAAAAAAAATGAAGGGCTTTCTGAGAGATATTCTAATTATCTAATTTGGTGGAAAAAGAGAAATTAAAATAGATTTAACCATCTAGTTAAAAATGATTAATTTTTTTTACTAAAATAGTAAAAAAAAACTTGTTTTCATGTAAAATAAAAAAAAACTCTCAATTTATGAGAGTTTTTTTTATTTTAAGTTGTAAAAAAGATTACTTTACAGCCATTAATTCTACATCAAAAATTAAGGTTGCGTCTGGAGGTATTACTCCACCTGCACCTGCAGAACCATATGCTAAATCAGATGGAATTACAAAGCGAGCTTTGTCACCTACTTGTAATAATAGAATTCCTTCATCCCAACCAGCAATAACCTGACCTAAACCAACATTAAAATCGATTGGTTCTTTTCTTTTGTATGAAGAATCGAAAACAGTACCATCTAATAATTGACCTTTATAATGTACAGAAACTCCAGCACCTTTTGTTGCTTTTTTTCCGTCACCTTTTTGTAAAATTTGGTAACGCAGACCACTTGTAGTTTCATCATAACCTGCAGCAACTGTATCTAATAATGCTTTTTGTTTTGCTTTTTCGTCAGCTTCTCTTTTACCTCTTGAACCTTCAAAAGTTCTAAACGCTTCTATAGCATTAAATTTTTCTGCCTCTGCACCAACTCTTATGATTTCAACTTTCATATCATCACCTTGCGCCACAGCATCTACAATATTTTGACTGTCTATAACAGTTCCAAAAACAGTGTGTTTACCATCTAACCAAGGAGTAGGAATGTGGGTTATGTAAAACTGACTTCCGTTTGTAGCTGGTCCAGAATTGGCCATTGCTAATTTACCTGGAGCATCATGTTTTAAGTCTGAATGAAATTCATCTTCAAATTTATAACCTGGGTTTCCTGTTCCTGTTCCTTGAGGACATCCTCCTTGAATCATAAAATCAGGGATTACTCTATGAAATTTTAATCCATCATAATAAGGAGTTCCTTGTCCTTTTGCTGAGTTTTCTAAATTTCCTTCTGCTAAAGCTACAAAGTTACCTACTGTTCCTGGTGCTTTTTCGTGTTCTAATTGTACTAAAATTTCACCTTTTGGAGTGGTGAATTTTGCGAAGATTCCGTTATTCATTCTTTATTATTTAATCGATTTTATTTATATGAAATTCTGAAAAAATTCAGAACAAGTTACTTTTTTGAATTTAAAATAGATAAACCATAAGACAACCCTATGTTTATATTTGATGAATTTACATTTCCAAAAGGAGACCATATTTGTCCTCCTGCAATATTGAAAGAAAAATCATCACTTACATGGTAGTTAATACCAGCAGTTGGTCTCACTAAGACGCCTTCACCAGAATCTACTCTTCCTCCACCAGCAACACCTGCGGCAGCTTCAGCAAACAAAGATAATTTATTGTTTGCAAACTTATTAGATTTAATACCCAAACCAAAGATACCATGCGCATAGCCTCCAGATTCTCCTTCATAGGCAAAAGAAGCTTCAGCGGTTAAATAAATCTTTTTACTAATGTCATACATTACTTTCGTAGAAATTAATTGCAAGTTACTATTTGGAATTCCAAATTTAGCAACATCAAAATAAGTTTGATTTTGTACTCCTATTTGTATTCCTTGAGTTTTAATTTGTGCTGTTTTTTTTCCATTAAATGGATGCGTTGTACTTCCGCTTAAACCATAATATTTTAAACTAAAACCAGCTGTATAAGCTTCAAAAGTACCACCTATAGATCTATGATAACCACCATGTGCACTGACACCAAATTTGTCTGTAAGTTTTATGTCAAACCCTGAACTTGGGTAAAATGTTAATCCATTTTCTGGAAATATTCGACCACCAGCAGCACCAATTCCTATTTTAGCAAAAAAGTTTACATGCTTGGTTTCTATAAAGTTTTTTCCAACTCCAAAAAACAGATCCATAAACCCAGCAGTTAAACCACTATACATTGCGTCTACGTGTGCATAGATAAAAGTATTGTTTGTTAAGTAACGTTGGTATTCAAAACCTAAAACAGATAAAGTTTGGTCTATCTGTTTGTAGCGTGGAGTTGTACTAGCGTCTGATCTAGAATCTCCAACAGGAAAAAAGTAATCAAACGTAATTTGTTGTACACTTTTTACAGATGGTTTTTGCCAGAAATCATCTTTAGAGGTATTTGTAATTGTAAATATTTTTTGTGCATTTGTATACGAACTTGTTCTTAATAAACTCGGAATTTCAACAAAAAAGGAAACATTATCATTTTTCTGAATTCCTGTAAAAAAGTTTACATATCCGTATTGAACACCAAAAGAATACCCGTTTCTCTTGTATTGTAGACCTGCATTTGGGTATAAAATTCCACCACCTTTTACTAACGATCTATAACCGCCACCGCCACCAAAGTGAACATTTGCATCAAAATAGATGTTTTTGTGAATTTTTGTATTCACGCCTAAATTTACACCAAGAGTAAACAATCCTCCTTGATCTCCAGTAATTGCTGTGTGAAAACCGACACCAGTATACAGCCAATTATTGATAGGGATATTATAATTTAAGCCTACAAAACCCATTGTCGGTTGTAGATTATAACTGACTTCATCAACAGGTTGATGCACTAAAATATAATTTAAACGGATGCTGCTATGCAATTCTTTTCCTTCAAGTTCATCTAAACTATACGTTTGAGAAAAGCAGTGTAAACTTAATAGTGTAAAAAATAACAGCAATAAATTTTTCATAATTTTTAACCTTTAAATTCACTAACAAAGTGTAATTTTACGGAAGGATATTTGTTTTGCGTCATTTGAATTGTAAACTCAGAGTCTGCTAAAAATACTAATTGACCTTGTTTGTCTTTTGCTAAATAACGCTGTTTTACACGTTTAAAATCTTTAAACTCTTCACTTTTTATATTTTCTGGTTCTACCCAACACGCTTTGTGAACACTTAAGTTTTCATACGTACATTTTGCACCATATTCATGTTCTAATCGATACTGAATTACTTCATATTGTAAAGCTCCAACAGTACCAATTACTCTACGTCCGTTCATTTCTAAAGTAAATAATTGCGCAACACCTTCATCCATTAGTTGATCTAAACCTTTATAAAGTTGTTTAGATTTCATTGGATCTGCATTGTTTACATATCTAAAATGTTCTGGAGAAAAACTCGGAATTCCTTTGAAATTCAATTCTTCTCCTTCAGTTAGTGTATCACCAATTTTGAAGTTTCCTGTGTCATGAATACCCACAATATCACCAGGAAAAGATTCTTCTACAATTTCTTTTTTCTCAGCAAAAAATGCATTTGGACTAGAGAATTTTACTTTTTTACCATTTCTAACATGTAAATAAGGTGCGTTTCTTTTAAAAGTACCAGAAACAATCTTTATAAAAGCTAATCTATCTCTGTGTTTAGGGTCCATATTTGCATGAATTTTAAACACAAAACCAGTCATTTTTGTCTCTTTAGAATCTACCAAACGCTCTTCTGCCTTTTTAGGTTGTGGAGAAGGAGCAATCTCAATAAATGCATCTAATAATTCTTTAACTCCGAAGTTATTTAAAGCCGAACCAAAAAATACAGGTTGTAATTTACCATCTAAATATTCTTGTTGATTAAATGATGGATACACTTCATCAATCAATTCTATTTCTTCACGTAAAGTAGCAGCAGCCTTTTCTCCAATAATTGTATCTAATTCAGGATTTGATAAATCATCAAATTGTAATCCTTCAGAAATTGTTGTTTTATTATCACCAGAAAAAAGAGTTAATTTCTTTTCCCAGATATTGTAAATTCCTTTAAAGTCATATCCCATTCCAATAGGGAAACTCATTGGCGTAACTCGTAAGCCTAATTTTTGCTCAACTTCGTCTAATAAATCAAAAGCATCTTTTCCTTCTCTATCCAATTTATTGATAAAAACTAACATCGGAATGCTTCTCATTCTACAAACTTCAACTAACTTTTCAGTTTGAGGCTCCACACCTTTTGCAACATCAATTACAACAATTACGCTATCTACAGCAGTTAAAGTTCTAAAAGTATCTTCCGCAAAATCTTTGTGACCAGGTGTATCTAAAATGTTTATTTTTTTATCTTGATAGATAAATGCCAAGACAGAAGTAGCTACAGATATTCCACGTTGACGTTCAATTTCCATAAAATCGGAAGTTGCGCCTTTTTTTATTTTGTTATTTTTTACAGCTCCAGCTTCCTGAATTGCACCACCAAATAATAATAATTTTTCTGTTAAAGTAGTTTTCCCTGCATCAGGATGCGAGATGATACCAAATGTTCTTCTACGTGCTATTTCTTTTAAAAAACTCATCTACAAAATTTGAGGTGCAAAGATAGGTTTTATTCTATAATTTTTTTCGAATCCAAATGGATATAATAGGGCTGATTTAGGTTGATTTCTTTTTTTTGTTTAGATTTGAAACATGAGGAAAATATTCTTTTTTATTGCCATAACCTCATTCTTTGGATGTAAAGATTCTAAGAAGTCAATAAAAAAACATAATTCTATTGAAAACATTTCTTCTTTGTTAGATTTAGAAGGGAATTCTTACGATACATCAAAACTTAAAGGAAAAAAAGTATTGCTCAATTTTTGGGCGACTTGGTGCGGTCCTTGTATAAAAGAGATGCCAGATTTACTAGAAGCTCAAAAAAGATTAATCAAGGAGAATTATGTTTTTTTATTGGTTTCTGATGAATCTCAAGCACAGATTTCTGAATTTAAAAACCAAACAAATTATAATTTTACGTTTTTGAAAGCAACAAAATCAAACGCTTCACTTGGTATTTATGCTTTGCCAACAACCTATATTTATAATGAGAAAGGACAAAAAGTAGATAAAATTATAGGGTCTGTAAAATGGGATTCAGAAAAAATAATTGCCAAATTAAAAAACATTTAATGACAACTAAAATTTAATTAATGAAAAAAATAAGTGTTTTAATATGTATTATTTTAGCAATATCTAGTTGTTCAAAGAAAGCATTGGTAATTAATGAAATTCCTTTTGAATTTGGAATTAATAATGCGGAGCCAAACTTAGTTGAACAAGACGGAAAGTTATCTATTTCTTGGGTGAATTCTATTAGAGGAGAAAAAGCAACGTTGCTATACAGTCAATTAGAAAATGATACTTGGGAAAAACCAACGACTATAACATCAGGCGCTGATTGGTTTGTAAATTGGGCAGATTTCCCAGCAAATGCTACTAATAGCGATGTTTTATTAACGAGTCATTTACAAAAATCAGCTTCAGGAACATACACTTATGATGTCGTTCTTAATCTTCGTAAACTGAACGGAGAAATCATCAAAGAAAACTTTTTATTGAATACAGATGGAATGAAAGCAGAGCATGGATTTGTGAGTGTAATTCCGAATGAAAAAGATGGTTTTTTAATCACTTGGCTAGACGGTAGAAATACGGTGAAAGAAATGAAAGAGAGTCATCATAAAGCCATGACGATAAGAGTTGCAGAAGTTTCTAGTGACGGAACCATTTTTAATGAAACGCAATTAGACGGTAGAACTTGTGATTGTTGTCAAACGTCAATAAGTATGACTAAAAACGGACCAATCATTGTTTTTAGGGATCGAAGTAGACATGAAATCAGAGATATTTATTTTTCTCGAAGAATCAATAATAAATGGACAAAGCCAGCTGCTGTTTATAATGATAATT
>JBNMNZ010000022.1:0-10702 GCA_051276605.1 Polaribacter sp.
ACAGCTAATTGGTTTAATTTTTACACGGATGAAAAAATTGAAGGCGGACAAACTAAAATTGTAAATGTTGAAGAAAACTCAATTCCTACTTATGTGAAAGCAGGTGCGTTTATTCCGATGACAAAAATAGTGCAAACAACAGACGATTACAATGGGAGTAATTTAGAAATTCATTATTATTATGATGCATCTGTAAAGAAAAGTAAAAGAGAAATGTATAGTGATAATGGGTTGCTTTCAAATGCTTTTGAAAAAGAAGAATATGAGATTTTAAAATTTGAATCAGCAATCACTAAAAAATGTTTAGAAATCAATTTTGACGCAGAATTAGGTGATGATTGGAAACCGTCAGAAAAAGAAATAATATTGATAATTCACAACATCAATTGGAAACCTAAAAAGATAAAAGTGAATGGAAAAAGAAAACGAATTTCATCCGAAGAGAACAAGTTAACGCTCCCTTTAAATTGGAATGTACAGAAAGAATTAAAAATAAAAATAACACTAAACTAAATAGCAATGAATAAAATATTTTCACTTATTTTAATCTCAGGAATCCTTTTTTCTTGTCAGAAAGAAAAAAAAAATCCTACAATTATTGCCAATAAATTAGTATCAATTTCTAATTCAGATTTAGAAACGGCTGTGATTTATGAAGCAAATATCCGTCAATACTCACCAGAAGGAACATTTGAAGAATTCACAAAAGACATTCCTGAGATCAAAAAATTAGGAGTTAAAATTATCTGGTTAATGCCTGTTTTTCCAATTTCTGAAACCATGAGAAAAGCAACTGGTGGAGTCGGTAGTAAATTTGCTTCAGAATTCCCTAAGGAGGAGCAAAGCAAATACTTAGGAAGCTATTATGCAGTTTCAGATTTTAGGAAAATCAATCCAGAGTTTGGTACAATTAAAGATTTTAGAAAGTTGATAAAAACGGCTCATGAAAATGGAATTTATGTAATTTTAGATTGGGTGCCTAATCATACAGGTTGGGATCACACGTGGTTAAAAACTAATCCAGATTTTTACACTAAGAACGATAAAGGAGAAGTAATTTATCCAAAAGATACAGATTGGACAGATGTTGCTGATTTGAATTATGACAATATAAATTTGCAAGAAGCTATGATTTTGGATATGAAGTATTGGTTAAATAAAGAGAATGTAGATGGTTTTAGATGTGATGTTGCGGGTTCTGTACCAATTTCATTTTGGCAAAATGCAATTCCTAAATTAAGAGCAGAAAAAGATATATTCATGTTAGCTGAAGCTTGGGAACCTGAATTGTTAAAAGGAAATTTATTTGATATGGCGTATGCTTGGGATGGACATCATTTATTTAATGGTTTAGCTAATGGCGAAAAAAGTATTGAAGATTTAAAGGAATACATCAAAAAAACGTACCGTGAGCGTTATGAAAATGACGATATTCTTATGAATTTTGTGACCAACCATGATGAAAATTCTTGGAATGGAACCATTAAGGAAAGAATGGGTAATAAATCAGAAATACTAACAGTTTTAAGTTATGTTTTACCTGGAATGCCTTTAATTTATTCAGGTCAGGAGTACGATTTAGGGCATCGTTTAAAGTTTTTTGAGAAAGACTCTATTCCTAAAGTGAAAGGTAAAACTTTTGATTTATTAAAGGAATTAGGTGAGTTAAAGAATACAAATTTAGCGTTAAATGGAGGTAAAGAAAAAGCAACATTTGATGTTTTGAAAAGTAAGAAAGATGTTTTTATTTTAAAAAGAACAAAAGGAAATAAAATTCTTTTATTTATTGCTAATTTTTCTAATGAAGCCCATGAATTTAGTGTTTCAGAAGAAGGTGTCTTTACAAATTTCTTAACGCATAAAAAAGTTGAGTTAAACGATCGTGTTTCTTCAATTGGAGCTACTGAATATAAGATACTAGTAAAATAATGATGAGAAAAGCCCTTTATTTTATTTGCCTTACGTTAGTTTTTAGCTGTAAAGAAAATTTATCAGAAAGAAAAACTGAAATACAGATTACTAAAAAAGAATTTGTCTGGGAAGGAGCAAATATTTATTTTTTATTGACAGACCGATTTAATAATGGTGATACTTCAAATGACATCAATTTTGATAGATCTCAAGAAACTGGAAAATTACGAGGTTTTGAAGGTGGTGACATCAAAGGAATTACTCAAAAAATTAAGGAAGGGTATTTTACTGATTTAGGTATTAATGCAATTTGGATGACGCCAATTGTTGAGCAAATTCATGGAGGAACGGATGAAGGAACAGGTTTTTCCTATGGGTATCATGGATATTGGACAAAAGATTGGACTAAAATCGACCCAAACTACGGAACAAAAGAAGATTTAAAAGAATTGGTAAAGGTTGCTCATAATAACGGAATTCGTGTTTTATTAGACGCTGTAATCAATCATACGGGTCCCGTAAATGAGAAAGATCCTGTTTGGCCTTCAGGTTGGGTTAGAACTAGACCTCAATGTAGATATGATAATTACGAGAATACCATTTCTTGTACATTGGTTAAAAATTTACCAGACATTAAAACCGAAAGTAATGAAGCTGTAGCATTGCCCCCAGAATTAGTTGCAAAATGGAAATCAGAAGGGCGTTATAAACAAGAAATTAAGGAATTAGATGATTTTTTTGCAAGAACTGGTCATAAAAGAGCACCTCGTTTTTACATTATGAAATGGTTAACAGATTATATTACAGAATTCGGAATTGATGGTTATAGAGTAGATACGGTAAAGCATACAGAAGAGTTTGTGTGGCAGGAGTTTAAGCAAGAATGTGATATTGCATTCGCTGAGTACAAGAGAAATAATCCAGATAAAGTATTAGATAATAACAGCTTTTATTTAGTAGGCGAAGTTTATAATTACTCAATTTCACAAGGAAAATCCTATGATTTTGGAGATAAAAAAGTAAATTATTTTGAAAAATCATTTAATAGTTTAATTAATTTTGAAATAAAATGGAATGCAAAACAAATGGCAGAAAATGCTATTTTTTATAAATATGATTCTATTTTAAATAATGAATTAAAAGGTTATGGAATTTTAAATTATATGACTTCTCATGATGATGGGCAACCTTTTGACAAAGAAAGAACAATGCCATACAAAACAGCAACTATGTTGTTGTTAACTCCTGGAACTTCTCAAGTATATTATGGTGATGAATCTGCAAGAGACTTAACGATTGATTACACAGTTGGTGACGCAACTTTGCGTTCTTTTATGAATTGGAATGATATTAAAACTAAAGTAGAAACTCAAAAAATATTAGATCACTGGCAAAAAATAGGTCAGTTTAGAGCAAATCATATGTCATTAGGAGCTGGAAGGCACCATTTAATTTCTGATGAAGATGGATTGATTTTTTCAAGAATTAGAAAAGAAGACAAAATAATTGTGGGTATTAATTTACCTAAAGGAAATAAAGTTCTTAATGTTTCATCCATTTTTAAAAATGGTGAGAAATTGAATGATTTTTATTCAAACCAAATAATTGAAGTTAAAGAAGGAAAGATAACTTTAAATTCAGCTTTTGATCTTGTTTTATTAGAGAAAATAAACCCTAAAAATTAGGGTTTAACATAATATTCGGGTTTATGAAACTTTAGAACTTAAAAAAAAGACTCAATTAAAGTTTTATTTAGTAAGAGGTTATGGTTGGCAATAAGTTTATAAAAGAAAGATTAATTTTTACTCACTTTATTAAATTCATTGATCATAAATAAGGCCCAGAGAACTACACACACTATAACAAAAACTGAAAAGTAGATAATAATATTATCTGTGTTCATTATTTATTAGTTTTAAGTAGATCATTACCCCTAATAGAGTAGGAGCCCAAAGGCCAATAAAAATACCATGTAATTTATCACCCGATAAAAAAAGGTATTCTGCCATTAGAATGATTATAACACATAGGGTTAGCATTAAAAAATTAGCAATCCCCATTTTTTTTATAAAGTTCATTATCTATATTTAAATTTCAATAAAGTTACTAAATTTAAGAGGTTTTAAGCTTTAAATTTTAAAAATTATTAATGTTGTGATATTTCTTTTTATTTTTTTACCCATACAAATATTACATAGTTAGTTAGTTTTAAGTATGTTTTATTATATTTAGCGTAAATTAGTAACCAAACATAACATTGTTAAAAATGTATAGAATTATTTTCATATTTCTTTTTCTTCTAATTTCTAATATAACTACCGGACAAGAATTGCCGCCTATTAGGACGTATACAAAGAAAGATTATAAAGCAGAAAATCAAAATTGGGCAATATCTCAAGCCAAGAATAAATTTATTTATGTAGCGAATAATAAAGGTTTATTAGAATTTAATGGAGCAATTTGGCAGTTATACCCTACGCCTAATGAAACTATTATGCGTTCAGTAAAAACCTTTGATGATAAGATTTATACTGGTTTTTATATGGATTTTGGTTATTGGAAAAAAAATGATTTTGGCTTTCTAGAATATACCTCCATTGTAAAAGAAAAAAATGTTCAAATGTTAGAGGATGAACAAATTTGGGAAATTTTTGAACTTGATGGTTGGATGATTTTTAAATCTTTAGAAAGAATTTATTTGTATAACTTAGAGACAAAAAAAATAAAAATAATAAATTCAGAATTCAGGATTCATAAATTATCGAAAGTAGATAATGTTATTTATTTTCAAGAAAATAATAAAGGTATTTATAGAATAGAAAATGGTGTTCCTAAGTTAATTTCAGATCATAAAATTTTAAAAGAAAATATTGTTGTAGAATTTTTTAAGAAAAACGGTAAATTATTGATTCTAACTCAGAAACTAGGTTTTTTTTATTTAGAAGGTAATAAGCTTGTAAATTGGGAAGCTCCTATGGAGAATATTCTTAAAAATGTTACTGTTTATAAAGCGAAGTTATTAAAGAATAAGGATTTTGCAATTGGCACAATTTCAGATGGTTATATCTATTTAGACAGTAATGGTGAGGTTAATTATCAAATAACACAGAGTCTTGGGTTAAGTAATAATACGGTACTTTCTATTTTGGAGGATGATGAAAATAATATATGGTTAGGTCTGGACAATGGAATTAACTGTATTAATAGTGCTTCTCCTTTTAAAATTTATAACAAAAAGAGCGATTTTATTGGTTCTGTGTATACATCTGTAGTTTACAAAGACTACCTGTATTTGGGCACGAATCAAGGGTTATTTTATAGGGAAATAGATTCTGACGAAGATTTTAAATTAGTAGATAATACGCAAGGCCAAACTTGGAGTTTAACAATTATTGATGATATATTGTTTTGTGGTCATACTTCGGGTACTTTTTTAGTGAATAAAAATAAGTCTGATTTAATTTTTAATAAACAAGGTACTTGGATCGTTAAAAAAATTAATGAAAATATTTTAATTCAGGGCTGTTATGATGGATTATACATTTTAGAAAAGAAGAATAATGTTTGGGCAGAAAGAAATAAGATTGAAGGATTTAATAATTCTAGCAAATATTTTGCAAGCTATGATTCAGATAAATTTTTAGTTAATCATGAATATAAAGGCGTTTTTAAATTAACATTAGATAAAGAATTTACAAAAGTACTTAGTCTTAAGAAAGATAACTCCGTTGCAAAAGGGCTTCATTCATCTCTAATAGATTATCAAGGTAAAATATTATATTCAAGTAAAAAAGGGGTTTATTTATTTGATAAAAAAGCTGATGCTTTTAAAAGAGACAGTGTTTATAGTCAGTTAATTTCTCAGGATAGTTACGTTTCTGGAGCATTGGCATATGATAAATCAAGTAATAAATTGTGGTCTTTTTCTGAAGAAAATATTAATTACTTAACACCTGGAAGATTAAGTGATAAGCCAACAGTTAAAAGTATACCAATTTCTGCCTTAATGCCAAAAGCAACTGAAGGGTATGAAAATATTATTCATTTAAAAAATGAAAAATATCTTATTGGGACTTATAGTGGATATCTTGCAGTAAACTTAGATAAGATAAATACTTCGAAAGACTTCATTATTTTAATAAATAAAGTTAATAATTTTATTTTAGACAAACCTAAAGTAAGTAAAGGTTTATCGATAAAGAAGTCTTTTTCATCTAAAGAAAATAATTTCGAATTTTTTTACAGTGTACCTGATTATAATAAAATTACAAGCATAAAGTATCAGTATCAATTATTAGGGCAAAGCGCGAATTGGAGTATTCCTTCTAATTCTAAATCTGTTTTGTTTGAAAACATATCTTATGGTAGCTACACGTTTAAAGTAAGAGCTATTGTTGGAGGTAAAATAAGTGACAATGAAGCTGTTTTTAAATTTAAAATAGACAGAGCTTGGTATATATCAAATACATTAATATCAATATATATATTGTTGTCTTTGCTATCATTTTATTTGGTACATATAGTTTCTAAGAGGTATTATAAAAAACAAAGAGAAGAATTATTGGAAAAAGCCAGAAAGAATTCTGAATTAAAAGAGTTAGAAAGCTCCCAAGAAATCATTAAATTAAATAATGAGAAGTTGAGAAACGATATCGCTAGTAAAAATAGAGAGTTAGCAACATCAACAATGAGTATCATTAAGAAAAATGAGTTTTTGAGTTCAATAAAAATAGAGTTAATTGATGGAGGAACTAAAAGTTTAGCAAAGGTTGTTAAGATTATTGATAATAACCTAAACAACACAGATGATTGGAAAATGTTTCAAGAAGCTTTTAATAATGCCGATAAAAGATTTTTAAAGAAAATAAAATCTAAACATGCAGAGTTAACTCCAAATGATTTAAGATTGTGCGCTTATCTTAGACTGAACTTATCATCAAAAGAAATTGCACCATTGTTAAATATTTCGCCTAGAAGTGTAGAAGTAAAACGGTATAGGCTTCGAAAAAAAATGAATTTACCTCACGATGCAAATTTAACAAACTACATCTTGGAAGTATAACCGCTACAACAAAGGCTAAAAATACCCATACAATACCACAACATTTATTATTTTATAAGACATTAGCAACGATTTAACGTTTCCATAACATTAGTTATACAAAGGCGCTTTACTATTTATATTGCTATGTATGTTTTTTGTAGCGGTACTTTTTAGTGATTTAATAAAAAAGGAGTTATAGTTTTACAATATTATTAATTAAAACATAGTTTATGAGAAAAATTATTGCATTACTATTTTTTATGTTTTGTGGTTTTGGGCTTATTGCTCAAACAATAAATGTAAAAGGTGTTGTAAAAGACATAAATTCTGGTGAGACTTTGCCGGGAGTTAGTGTTGTTATTAAAAGTACTACAATTGGTACTGAAACTGATTTTGATGGGGTTTATAATCTGTCAAACGTAAAAAAAGGATCCGTTTTAGTATTTAAATATTTAGGGATGAAGCCTAAAGAAGTTGTCGTTGATTCAAATGAAATTAATGTTTTTCTAGAAGAATCAGCTGAAGCTTTAGATGAAATTATTATTGTTGGTTACGGTAGTCAAAAGCGTAAAGATGTTACAGGTTCTGTTTCCATTGTGGGTGCAGAAACTTTAGAAGCTTTAAAACCGATAGACGCAACAACTGCATTACAAGGAACTACAGCTGGTGTTGCTGTAAATTTATCATCTGGTGCACCAGGTGCAAAAGTAAATATTTTAATACGTGGTGTAAGTTCAAACACCAGTAATCAACCTCTAACTATTGTAGATGGTTATGAAGGAGATTTAAATAGTATTAATCCGAATGATATTGAATCTATTACCGTTTTAAAAGATGCACAAGCTGCTATTTATGGTATTAAGGGTGCAAACGGTGTGGTTTTAGTTACTACCAAAATTGGTAAGAAGAACAAAGCACCTACTGTAAAGTATGATACGTATGCTGCGATTCAACAAACAACACGTAAGTTAGATTACTTAAATGCAACAGAATATGCTTTAGTTTTAAATGAAGCATATGCAGCTAGCGGACAATCATTACCTTTTAGTAATGTTTCTCAATTAGGTGTGGGATCAGATTTTCAAGATGAGTTGTTTAATGATGCTCTCTTAATGAACCATAATATTAGTGTTTCTGGTGGTGGAGAAAATTCAAGATACTTTATAAGTGCTTCTAGAACAGAGCAAGATGGTATTATCGCAAAACAGAATTCAAATTTTATTAGAAATAATATTAAAATGAATTTAGGGGTAGATATTTCTGATAAATTAAATTTTTCTGTAATTGCCAATTACTTTACAACGGCTTCAGAAGGTTTTTCAGGATCAGTATTGTTTAATGGTTTAAACTATGCTCCAACGTTTGGTTTAAATGAAGATGATGAAAATAACTTTTTAGGTATCGAATTGATCAATCCATTAAATCAATTAAAAAATACGTACAACGAAAATAACGGAAGTGGTTTAGAGGGGAACTTTAAATTAGAATATAAACCTATTGAAGGTTTAAAAGTAACATCTAGGGTTGGATATAAAATATTTAATGAAAAAGGAAGAACTTTTACACCTATCCAAAATTACGGGAATAGTAAAGTTTTTAATATTCAACAAAGTTCTGTGTACCAATTTAAAGCAACTTCTACGAGAGTAGTTTGGGAAACTTTTGCAAATTATGATAAAACATTTGCAGAAGATCATAACACTACTTTTACTTTAGGTACAAGTGTACAAAATGACTTGTTTGATGGTATTTATGCATCTGGGATTAACGTACCAAATAATTCTTATGACTTTGCAGATTTAAGTTTAACAGATCCGCAAAATGAGCAAAGAAGTTTAAACTCTGGTTTTAATGATTTAAGATTAATTTCTTATTTCTCAAGATTACAGTATAATTACAAAAAGAAATATTTATTCTCTGGACTAGTGAGAAGAGATGCTGCTTCAGTTTTCGATAAAGATTTACGTGTAGATTATTTTTGGTCTGCAACCACAGGTTGGAAAGTTTCTGATGAAGATTTCTTAAAGGACAATGAAACCATTAGCTTTTTAAAGTTAAGAGCAAGTTATGGTACTTTAGGAAACTTAGTAGGTAACAATTTAAACAGGTCTTTCTTAAACGGAGAAGGAACCTATGTGTTTGATGGTGCCTTAGTAGATGGAACTGCACAAGGTGGATTACCAAATCCTTTAGCACAATGGGAAACAGCAGAGAAATTAGATATCGGTTTAGATATTAATTTGTTTGATGACAAAGTAACTATTGTAGCTGATTATTTTGAAGAAAGCAGAAAAAACTTATTAATTCAGAATTTTCCTGTGTCAGGTATTTTAGGAACTGCAGCACCTGGTGGTGGAAATCCTACAGTTAATGCAGGTACCTCTGTAAATACAGGTGGAGAATTAGCAATTACCTACAGTGCAATAAAAACAGAAGATGCTTCTTTAAATTTATCATATAATATAACCTATGTTAAAAATGAAGTTACAGATGTAAGGGGTGGCGCTTTTATTGAAGGTGGTGGTTTCGCTATTGGTAATTTGCCTCCTTCTAGAATGGAAATTGGGCAACCAATTGGTTATTTCTATGGATTACAAACTGATGGTATTTTTCAAAATCAAGCAGAAGTAAATGCACATCCTTCGCAAGCTGCTTTGGGTGCAGTTGAAACTTCTCCGGGAGATATTAGATATAAGGATGTAAATAATGATGGTGTTATTGATATTAATGACAGAACAAACATCGGTAAACCACAAGCAGATTTCTTTATGGGTTTCAATTTCTCAGGAACTTATAAGAAAT
Source organism: Polaribacter sp. (assembly GCA_051276605.1). Lineage (GTDB taxonomy): Bacteria > Bacteroidota > Bacteroidia > Flavobacteriales > Flavobacteriaceae > Polaribacter. The sequence goes on from JBNMNZ010000022.1 coordinate 9,758, forward strand.
GGGATTTTAGCGCTTATTTATATTCAGAATTAGGAAAAGAAATTGTTAGAAATTACGAACGCTTTCTACCAAACGTTAATAAACCAGCGTATTATTTAGGAAGATGGACAGGCGAAGGTACAAGTAATTCGATACCTAGATTAACAAACGATGCAACAAATAATAAATTATTTTCAGATTTCTTTGTAGAAGATGGTTCTTTTTTAAGACTACAAAATGTGCAGATTGGATATAATGTAGCTGCAGATGTTTTAGAAAAGGCAGGTATTTCTAAATTAAGATTGTACACAAGTATCAATAACTTGTTTACGATAACAGAGTATTCTGGTTACGATCCAACCATAAACGGTGGTGCAATTGGAGCCGGTATAGATTCAGGAAACTATCCTTCTGCAAGACAATTTATTTTAGGATTAAACGTAGAATTTTAAAAAAGCAAGTAATGAAAAATATAAACAAAAAAATATCAATTACTATTGTCATCATTGCAAGTTTATTTATCGTAAACGGTTGTTCTGATGATTATTTAGACAATACAAAGGTGTATGCAGAAGATTCTGAATCCTTTTTTAATTCAGAAACAGATTATTACAATGCACTAGTTGCAGCATATGATCCTTTACAATCTACATTTATCAATGTTTTAATGGGAGAAATAGCTTCTAATAACACATTGTGTGGTGGTGAAAGTGCTACGGATGTTCAAGGATATCAGCAAATAGATGACATGATTCATACTCCTGTAAACACACAATTACAAAATTTATGGAGTTTTATGTATGGTGGTGTAAATAGAGCTGCTTACATTATAGAGTTTCAAGATAAGACAGATTTTGTTGGTAAAGAGGTTATTATTGGTGAAGCTCGTTTTTTAAGAGCGTATTATAATTTCGAATTGGTAAAGTGGTTCGGAGCAATACCGATTAAACCAGAAGGACGTTTTGT
>JBNMNZ010000023.1:0-10574 GCA_051276605.1 Polaribacter sp.
CGCGTTTTACAGCAATGAGTGGTGCTTTTGGAGCATTAGGAGGTGACATTTCTGCCATCAATGTAAATCCTGCAGGTCTATCCGTATTTAAAAACAGTATGTTTTCTGGTACTTTTAGTTCTAAAAGTTCTACAATTATTGCTTCTTTTGGAGATGCTGATTTTAATGACAGACAAAGCTTAACGACTAACAATGAAGCTGTAAACCTTTCTAATGCTGGAGCTGTACTGGTTTTTAACAGTGCATATAACTCTGATTGGGACAAGTTTGCTATTGGTTTTAATTACAGAGTTACCAAAGGCTTTTCAGATAATTTTTCGGCTGAAGGAAATGAAGCAATCGCAAGATTTGACACAAATCCACGCGATACAGGCACGCCAAGAACACTCTATAACTTTACAGATGGTCAACTATTTAACACAAGCTATGCAGGAGAAATAACAGAATTAAATTTTGCTTTTTCAGCTGTTCATCAAAAAAAAATACATGTAGGCATGAGTGTTAATTTTTATAGCTTAAATTTTTCCCAACAATCTGTATTAACAGAATTAAATAGCGATGTTGATGGTAATATACTAGATGTTGAGTTATATCAAGAAAATTTCACAACAGGGACTGGTTTTTCTGCTAACGCAGGATTTATTTATAAAGCGCATAAAAGCTTTAGATTTGGTTTAGCGTACCAAACACCTACATGGTATACTGAAGTTTTACAAGACACAAATTACAACCAAGATAGCGCCACTGATATTGGTGAAACAACTTTCTTTCCTGAAAATCAGGATACTTTTTCAGAATTTAATGACCTTCAATTTATATCTTACAGATTGACAACGCCAAGTAAATTAACAGCAAGTGCTGCATTCATTTTTGGGAAAAGCGGGTTATTGAGTTTTGATTATATCAATAAAAATTATCAAAACATAAAATTATCTGACGGTGTATTTACCAATGAGAATCAATACTTTCAAAACAATTTAAAAAACACACACAACTATAATGTTGGAACAGAATGGCGTTTTGATCAATTTAGTGTTAGAGGAGGTTACAATTTTGAACAAACGCCAAATAAGAACAATATTTTAAGTACTAATAGTGTCATTAACTCTAGTGATATAGAAGGGTACTCTTTAGGTGGAGGATACAATTTCGGAAACTTTAAGTTAGATTTTGCTTTCAGTAATAACAACAGAACTTCTTCATATGATTTCTATAATGGATTTGATATAAAACCTGCTGATTTAACTTTAGATAATAGAATTTTCACAACAACAATTACGCTTAATTTATAAACAAAAAACATATTATTCAAAGACCTTAGGTATTTCAATAAATACAAGGTCTTTTTTACTTAAACTCAGTTTTTTCACGTAATTTTGCAACTTATTTAAAGATTATGCAAGAGACAAAAATTACGATTCAAGAAACTACAAATGATACTATATTAAAGTTCAATAGCACCAAAGTATTAATAAATGGAGGTAGCTACGAATTTTCTAATATTGATGAAGCTAAAAACTCACCATTAGCGCAACAATTATTTTATTTACCCTTTGTAAAAAAAGTATTTATTACAGCAAATTTTATTGCAATTCAACGTTTTGATATTCTTGAATGGATTGATGTACAAGAGGAAGTTAAAGAACAAATTGAAACATATTTAACTGATGGTAATATTGTTGTTAATGAACAAACCTCATCAACCAAGAAAGAAGCTATTGAAGTATATGCAGAAGTTACTCCAAACCCTTCAGTAATGAAATTTGGAACTAACAAAGCACTAACACAAACTGATGTTGAATATAAAAATATTGATGAAGCTAGTAAATCATCACCTTTAGCACAAGCAATTTTTACATTTCCTTTTGTAAAAGAAGTGTTTATTTCTGATAACTATATCTCTGTTACAAAATATGATATGGTTGAATGGAAAGAAGTTTTTACTGAAGTAAGAACTTTTATTCGTGAATATCTCGTGGAAGGAAAAACGATTATCAAAGAAGTACCAAAACAAGAAGCGACAATTGAAGCAGAAGCTGAAACACCAACCGTTGCCTTGGAAGGTATTTCTGCACAAATTGTAGACATTTTGGATGAGTACATTAAACCTGCAGTTGCTGGTGATGGAGGAAACATTGCTTTTAGATCTTATGATGAAGAACATAAAGTAGTTCGCGTAGTTTTACAAGGTGCTTGTAGCGGATGCCCATCTTCTACTGCTACCTTAAAAAACGGAATTGAAACCTTGTTAAAAGAAATGCTACCGAATCAAATTAATGAAGTTATCGCAATTAACGGATAGTAATTAATTTAGAGAAAAGCAAACATCCAAAAGTCAAAAAAATGTCAAAAATCATTAAACCTTACAAAGATTCTGAACTTGGAAAGAAAGAACAAGTTGCACAAATGTTTGATAATATTTCTGAAAATTACGATGACTTAAACAGAATTATTTCTTTAGGAATTGATGTAAAGTGGCGTAAAAAGGTAGTAGAAATTGTTGGTAAAAAAAACCCAAAACAGATTCTAGACATCGCAACAGGAACAGGAGATTTAGTTTTAATGATGGCATCCTTAAACCCTGATAGAATTGTGGGTTTAGATATTTCTTCTGGCATGTTAGAGGTTGGAAAACGAAAAATAGAAAAAGCAAAATTATCGAACAAAATAGAAATGATTGTTGGCGATTCAGAAGAAATACCTTTTAATGAGAATTCTTTTGATGCAATTACCGTTTCTTTTGGTGTGCGTAATTTTGCTAATTTAGACAAAGGAATTAAAGAAATTGCAAGAGTTTTAAAACCTACAGGGGTTTTAGTTATTTTAGAAACTTCAAATCCAACTAAATTTCCTTTTAAACAAGGCTATAAGTTTTACACTAATTTTATCCTTCCTATTATTGGAAAAATATTTTCGAAAGACAAAGTTGCCTATTCTTATTTATCAGAATCTGCAAATTCTTTTCCTTTTGGAGAAGCTTTCAACAATATTTTACAAAAAAACGGGTTTACTAACACAAAAGATACTCCCGTAACTTTTGGAGTTGCAACAATTTATACTGCAAGTAAATAATATGAATAAAAAAGTGCTGGTTTTTGGTTTTTTCCTAATGATTTCTGCCGTGTTTTACGCCCAAAAAGAACGTGTGGAAAACTTACCAACTTTTGACAAAAGAAAACTACACTATGGTTTTTACTTAGGTCTAAATCAAAATGATTTTAAATTAAATTTAAGAAATAGCACAATACAAAATGCGGATATTACAGTTGCGCCTACTGCTGGTTTTAATGTAGGTTTAATTGCAGATTTTCGTTTTCACAAAAACCTAAATTTACGTTTAGAGCCTGGTTTAGTAAGTAATTCTAAAAATATTTATTTTAATCATTTAGCAACAAAACAAGATAGTGTTAGAGAAATTGGTTCAACTTATTTGCATGTTCCTGTAATTCTTAAATTTAGCACAGATAGATATAAAAATATCCGTCCTTATTTATTAGGTGGCGTTTCTTACAACTATAATTTTTCTAGTAACGAAGCCAATCAAGATGATAATTCATCAGGTCAATTTAGAATGAAAACCCATAATTTCATGTATGAAGTTGGAATGGGAATTGATATTTATTTATACTACTTTAAATTTTCTCCTTCAATTCGTGGAATTTTCGCATTTAACAACGAAATAAAATACGATAATGATTCAGATAGTCAATGGACAGCTCCCGTAAACTTTATGGGGACCCGTGGCGTATTTTTGACATTTGCTTTTGAATAGTAATTAGTTTCAACCTAAAAAAAATGCAAAGTTATTAACGCAATGCGATCAACTGAAATTTAAAAATTAAAAACTTCTCTTAAATTCACTTAACAAAATAGCCGTTGCAGTTGCAACATTTAAGCTTTCTGTTTCTTGCATTTCTCCAAATCTTGGAATAGAAATTTTATTTTTAATCAATACTTTTATTTTATCAGAAACACCGTTTGCTTCATTTCCCATAATTAAAACACCTTTATTTGGAAGTTGCCTTTTATAAACATTTTCACCATCCATATCTGCTATAAATGTTGGCAAAGTTGATGCTGTTAAATACGTTTCTAAATCAATATAAGAAACAGAAACTCTGGTCAAAGAACCCATAGTTGCTTGCACCACTTTTTGGTTGTAACAGTCTACTGTCTCTTTAGAGCAGAGTAATTGAGAAATCCCAAACCAATCACACAAACGAATGATCGTTCCTAAATTTCCAGGGTCATTAACATCATCTAACGCTAAAATTAATCCGTTATTTTGAAGTGGTTTTTCATCAGGAATTTTAAATAATCCTAAAACTTTATTAGGTGTTTTTAAGTTGCTTATTTTTTGTAGATCCTTTTCTGATATTCTTGTAATCATGTCCAAAGAAATATCAGTTTGAAAATCATCAACTGCAAATAACGTGTCAATTTCTAAAGAAGAATTTAGCAATTCATTTACTACTTTTACACCTTCAGCTATAAATAACTTATGCTTTTGTCTATACTTTTTCTGAGATAAACTTGTTATGATTTTAGATTGACTCTTTGAGATGCTCATTAATTGTATGTAAATAAAAATAAACCGTTGAAAAATACTATTTTTGATTTTCTTTGCAGTGCTAAAATAATGAAAAAAAAATCATTTTATTTTTTATTGATTGCCTTTTTGGTTTCATGTAACTCTACAAAACATGTTGCTGATAAAGAGCACCTGCTTAAAAAAAATTATTTTCTGATAGATAGTGTTAAAACAAATGCTACTGAACTACAAAAGTACGTTTTACAAAAACCAAATCCTCTTTTTTTAGGCTTGCCTTTAGGGTTGTTTTTTCATAATATTGGGAATCATAACAAACCCCAAACGACTTCTGAATGGGCAAAAGAAAATGCACGTTCTTACCGTTTTGTAAAAACTATTTTTTCTAAAAAACAAAGTATTGCCTACGCAAAATCTTTTATCAACTTAAATAACTCATTTTTAAAATATCAAGGACCCGAAATAATTAACGATGTTAAAGTAAAAAGAACGGCAGATAATTTATGGGCATATTACAAAACGCAAGGGTATTTTAAATCGAAAGTAATCTCTAAAATAAATAGAGACTCTATCAATAAAAAAGCAACTGTAGAATATTATATTTCAAAAGGAAAACCAACTATTTTAGACTCTGTAAATATAAAAATTCCTTCTCCAGTTTTAGACTCAATTTATAAAACAGCTGCTTTAAAAACACTCTTACAGAGAGGAAATCAATACAAGGATCAAACTTTTAGAGATGAAGCAGATAATGTTGTGAAGCTTTTTAGAAATAACGGAATTTATCATTTCACAGAATCTGCTATTGGTTTTTATGTAGATTCTACAAGAACAGATTACAAAACTAATGTTGATTTTTTAATTTCTAATCATCGACTAATTGAAGAGAACGGGAGCTACATCGAAAAGCCTTTTAAGGTTCATACCATAAAAGAAGTAAATGTTTATACTGATTATTCTTTCTCTAAGAAAGGGGATGCAATAAAAGACTCTATTTCTTATAACGGAATTAACTTTTTAGCTTACAATAAGATAAAGTACAATCCTAAATATTTATCAGAATCTATTTTCTTAAAACCAAATGGTATTTATAAAGACGTTTTACGAAATTTAACAAGAACACATTTAAAATCTTTAAAGAATTTTAAATCAACAAATATTAAATTTACACCAATCCCAGGAACTGATGATGAACTAAGAATGGATGTTTGGTTATCTCCTTTAGAAAAGCGTACTTTAGGTTTTGAAACAGAATTAACACACTCTAATATTAGAAATATTGGCGCTTCAGCAAAACTTTCTATTTCTAACAGAAATGCTTTTAAAGGTGCCGAATTATTAAAAATGTCTCTTTTAGGTTCTTGGTTTAACTCTAACAATGGCCCTGGATGGGAAATTGGTGCAGATATATCTATAGAAATACCAAGGTTTGTTGTTCCTTTTAATTTGAGCAAATTTGTTCCAAAACAAATGTCTCCAAGAACGATGTTTTCTATTGGCTCTAGTTTTCAAAAAAACATTGGTTTAGACAGACAAACTTTCACCTTTTTAACAGATTACAAGTGGCAATTTAATTCAAAAAAAACTATACAATTAGAACTTTTAAACACACAATATGTAAGAAACCTAAATATAGGGAGCTTCTTTAGTATATATAGTTCTGAGTTTGATAACTTAAATGCAGTTGCCGAAGTTTATGATAATGTAAACAACACTTCTATTTATCCTCTACCTATGGATGAAACACAAGCAGCAACATCTGTGAATTTTATGAGAACTGTTTCAACTAACACCAATTTTCAAGCATCAAATTCTGAAGAGTATAATACTGCAACAAATATTTTAAATCGATATAATATTATTACTTCAGATTTTTTAATTCCAACAATTGCGTATTCATATACTTACAATAGTCAATCAGACTTTAAAGACAGTAATTTTTCTTTCTTTAAAGTTAGAATTGCCAATTCTGGTAATATTTTAGGTTTGTTATCTAATAATACAAACACAAACAACAAAAAAACTTTTTTAAACATTCCTTTAGCGCAATATTTTAAAACAGATATAGAATACAAAAAGTTCTGGGACTTTGGTAACAACACTGTTTTTGGTATTAGAACATTCTTAGGTGCAATTGTTACCTATAATAATTCAGATATTCCATTTACAAAAAGTTATTTTGCAGGAGGCTCAAATGATATTAGAGCTTGGCAAACTTATGAACTAGGACCTGGAAGAAGAAATTCTGGATTAGAATTTAATACTGGTAGTTTCAAATTTTTAACAAGTGCTGAATATAGGTTTGACGTTATCAGTAAATTAAAAGGCGCACTATTTATTGATGCAGGAAATATATGGGATATTTCAGGATCTAGTTTTGTTGAAAGTGATGCTAAATTTAATAGTATCTCTTCTTTAAAAAATATTGCAGTTGGCTCTGGTTTTGGTGCAAGATTAGATTTTAACTTTCTAATCTTACGTCTTGATGTTGGTTTTAAAACCTATGAACCATATTTAAATAAGAGTAAATGGTTTAAAAACTACAATTTTGCGAATGCTGTTTATAATATAGGAATCAACTATCCTTTCTAATTAAATCTTTAAAAAACCTATAACGTTTTCGTTATTTTATGAAGAATCAAGATTCTTAAACTAGTATTTTTAGTACTTTTGGCAAGTAAACATCATTAAAAAAATATAAGATGAGTCATAACATAAAACCTGGAGTAGCAACAGGAAAAGAAGTTCAAGAAATTTTTAAATTAGCAAAAGAAAAAGGTTTTGCTTTACCAGCAGTAAATGTTATCGGTTCTAATACAATTAACGGTGTTTTAGAAACTGCTAGAGATTTAAATGCACCAGTAATTATTCAGTTCTCAAATGGAGGAGCACAATTTAATGCAGGTAAAGGTTTATCAAACGAAAATGAAAAAGCTGCTATTGCTGGTGCCGTTGCAGGTGCAAAACACATTCATGAATTAGCTGTTGCATATGGAGTTCCTGTAATTTTACATACAGATCACGCAGCAAAAAAACTATTACCTTGGATTGATGGTTTATTAGACGCATCAGAAAAGCACTTTGCAGAAACTGGTAAATCTTTATACAGCTCTCACATGATTGATTTATCTGAAGAACCTTTAGAAGAAAACATCGAAATTTGTAAAACTTATTTAGCAAGAATGAGCAAAATGGGTATGACTTTAGAAATTGAATTAGGTATTACCGGTGGTGAAGAAGATGGTGTAGATAATTCTGATGTAGATGCTTCTAAATTATACACACAGCCAGAAGAAGTTGCGTATGCTTATGAGGAATTATTAAAAGTTTCGCCACAGTTTACAATTGCTGCAGCTTTTGGTAATGTTCACGGGGTTTACAAGCCAGGAAACGTAAAATTAACGCCAAAAATTTTAAAGAATTCTCAAGAATTTGTAACTAAAAAATATGGTGTTGAAGAAAATCATATCGATTTTGTTTTTCATGGTGGTTCTGGTTCTACTTTAGAAGAAATTAGAGAAGCTATTGGTTATGGAGTTATTAAAATGAATATTGATACTGATTTACAATTTGCTTTTACTGAAGGAATTAGAGATTACATGCAAGGTAAAGCAGATTATTTAGCAACTCAAATTGGTAACCCAGATGGAGCAGAGCAACCTAACAAAAAACATTACGATCCAAGAAAATGGTTACGTGAAGGGGAAGAAACTTTTAAGGCTAGATTAAAACAAGCTTTTACTGATTTAAACAATATTGATACTTTATAAAAGTATTTTTTAATAACTGAAAAGCACTTTGATTAAATCAAAGTGCTTTTTTTATGACTTTAAACATCAAAAAGGACACTTTAAAGAAAAAAAAATTACATTTGTAATTCTAATTTATATGCTATTTTTTAATTTATAAATAGAGAGACAATCTAAAACACTATAACGAGTATGGCTTGGTTTAAAAGAACAGATAAAGGGATACAGACTTCAACAGAAGATAAAAAAGATACTCCAAAAGGTTTATGGTATAAAACTCCTAGTGGAAAAATAATAGATACGGAAGAGTTAAAAAGAAACTTATATGTAAGTCCAGAAGATGGCTATCATGTAAGAATAGGAAGTAAAGAGTATTTTGAGTTATTTTTTGATAACAATAAGTTTAAAGAATTAAATGAAAATTTAACTTCTAAGGACCCTTTAGACTTCGAAGACACAAAAAAATATCCTGACAGATTAAAAGCTGCTCAAGAAAAAACAAAATTAAATGATGCTGTAAGAACGGCTGTAGGGTTATCGTTAGGAAAAGAGATCGTTATTGCTGCGATGGATTTTGCTTTTATTGGTGGTTCTATGGGTTCTGTGGTAGGGGAAAAAATAGCTAGAGCAATTAATTATTCTATAGAACATAAAATTCCATTCTTAATGGTTTCTAAATCTGGAGGAGCAAGAATGATGGAAGCATCACTTTCTTTAATGCAATTGGTAAAAACATCCGCAAAATTAGCACAATTAGCAGAAGTTAAGATTCCTTATATTTCTTTATGTACAGATCCGACAACTGGAGGTACAACAGCATCTTATGCCATGTTGGGTGATATTAATATTGCAGAACCAAATGCTTTAATTGCTTTTGCAGGTCCAAGAGTCGTAAAAGATACTACAGGTAAAGATTTACCAGAAGGATTTCAAAAATCTGAATTTGTACTAGAACATGGTTTCTTAGACGCTATTTATGAAAGAAAAAATTTAAAAAAACAGATTAATCTATATATTGATTTAATTCAGAATTTACCGATTAGAGATTAATAAAAAGCCAGCTTAAGCTGGCTTTTTATTTAACTACATCTTTGTAATGGAGCTACTACTTTTTCGACCATACATAAATGGTCTGTATACTTAAGGTCTTAAAAAAAACATTTATTTTAGTAATTGCGATTATAAACTCTAATTTTATAATTGCACAAACCTGTTGTTCTGGTGGTGTGCCACTATCAAATAATATAGGATTACCTATTTTAGAAAAAGGAACTATTCAATTAGGTTTATCTTATGATTACAATAATTTAAATACGCTAAAAGAAGGAACTTCTACTATAGACGATACAGCAAGATTAAGGATCACTCATTCTGCTCTTTTAAATTTTGGGTACGCTATTACTAATAGATTATCAGTAGAAACATTATTTACTTGGGTGAATCAAAGAAGACAAATATCCCAGTTTGGTAATGTTAATTTAGATCAAGCTAATGGTATTGGTGATGCTATAATTTTAGGAAGTTATCAATTTTTAGAAAAGCCAAACTATTCTTTTTCTTCTAGTTTTGGTTTTAAGCTACCAACAGGAAGCACCAACGAAAAAAACAAACAAGGCATTATTTTAAATGCAGATTTACAACCTGGTAGTAATGCTTTAGATTTAATATTTACCTCCTCTTACATTCAAAAAATTAGCTTTAGAAAATCGATGAGCTTGAACAGTAAAGTTACTTACAGAGCTACTGGTAAAAACAATAATTATTTAGGAAGTAATACGTATAAATTTGGAAATGAGTTTCAATTATTATTAACACTTTCTGATCATTTTTCTATAAAAGATCAAATTATATCTTTAGCTTCAAGGGTGAAATACAGATATGTTGTAAAAGATAATTTAAATGGAAATTTAATATCAAATACTGGTGGTAATTGGGTTTTTATAGAACCACGTATTTCATTATACATTACACCAAATATTATATTTTCTACACGTTTAGAAGTTCCTTTACATTCTAATGTAGACGGAACTCAACTAACACCAACTTACAGAATAAATTCTGGTATAGCTATTAAGTTTAATCAAAAAGGTAAAAACAATTTATTATGAAGACAAAAATTTTAGTTTTTCTAACACTATTATTTATTATTGGTTGTGATTCTTCACCAGAAGAAACTAATATAAATTCATCAAGCGATAACACAGAAGACAACTCAGGAAGTAATTCTCAAAACGGAGATTGGACTATCTCTAAAGACCAAGTAATTGATGGTGGCA
>JBNMNZ010000024.1:0-10256 GCA_051276605.1 Polaribacter sp.
TTTTGTTAATTTTATTAGCCTGTAACCAAGAAAAGAAGAATAGTAATTTTACTCTACAAGGCCATGTTTTTGGCACAACTTACAAGATTACTTATTTTAATACGAATGTGAACTATCAAAAATCTTTAGATAGTCTCTTTTTTTTGATCAATAAATCTACATCTACCTATATTTCCACATCAGATATTTCTAAAATAAATAGTGGAGATTCCACGGTTATCGTTGACAAAATATTTGCTGAAGTACTTAAAAAAGCGAAAAGAATTTATAAAGAAACTGATGGTTTTTTTGATCCAACTGTTGGGAATTTAGTAAATGCTTATGGTTTTGGACCTAAAAATGAGAAGAAAAATCTTTCTGATGATGAAATCAAAGAACAGATGAGGTTTGTCGGGTTAGATAAAATTTCTTTAAAAAAAGGGAAGATTCTAAAAGAGTCCCCACAAGTATATTTAGATTTTAATTCAATTGCCAAAGGCTTTGCTATAGATGTTGTTGCGCGTTTTTTTGATGGGAAAAAAATAGAAAATTACTTAATAGAAATTGGAGGAGAAATACGAGCAAAAGGTTTAAAAAAGGACAATAAACCTTGGTTAATTAGGTTAGTTGATCCTTTGAAATCTATCGATAATGATGGTTTTAAAACGATTAACCTCTCAAATAAATCTATGGCAACTTCAGGAAATTATAGAAAGTTTAGAGTTTCTGGAGAAGGAAAAAAATATGTGCACACCATAAACCCAAAAACAGGTTACGCAACAGAAAGTAATTTGTTAAGTGCTTCTGTCATTGCAAATATAGATTGTGCTGATTTAGATGCCTACGCAACTGCATTTATGGCTATGGGTTTAGAAAAAACCAAAGAGTTTTTAATTAAAAATCCAAGTATAAAAGTAATACTGTTATTTTCTTCTAAAAATGGAGTTATTCAAGAATATATTACATATACCTACTATTAGGTATTTTTGTTTTAATAAATAAGCCTTAGTTTTGTTATATTAGCCAACTATTTAATATTTATATACCTACATCAAATTAATAGCTATGAAAAAAATATTAGTAACTCTTATTTGCTTGATATCATTTACGTTAACAAAAGCGCAATCAGATAAAGCTATTGCAAGTGTTTATATCAAAAGAGCCTATGAGGCAATTGAAACAAATGTAAATTATGAATTTGCTCAAACTTACTTCGAAAAAGCGATGAAGTATACAGATTCAATATTAGATAGAAGAATAGCAGCTTTAGGCTCTAGAATTTATTTTGAAGTACACCATAAACAACCTACAGAAAAAGTGCAATTAGAGTTTTTAGAAAAAGCGAAAGGGTACTCTATGCAATATTTTAATTTAGCAACAAGCACTAAATCTGAAGAGTATATACAAAATACAGAGCATTTTATTATGATTGAAGAAACTTTAGAAATTCTTAAAAATCAAATAAAAGAAAATGAAATAGAGCGTTTAAGAAAGGAAAAAGAATTACGTAAAATAGATTCTTTGAAAACGTTGTGGCTAAATAAATCTGAATCTTTGTCTATTAAAGTAGATAGCATTTATAAGTTTAATAAGAATAATGTAGCATTATATAATAATAATAATTTTATTGGCTTAATAAACGATTTAGGAGAAGTTTTATTAGAAGCAAAGGAATACGTGGATGCTCTTAGCTTTGATGGTTATGTTATTTTTAAAAATAAAATAGACGAGCCAACAAAATTATATAGTTTTAATACTAATAACAATACTGGTTTTCATATTCCAAGTATATCAGATTTTAACTCACTTTCTACACATTATGGTAAAGTAATGTTACCAAGAGGAAATGGAAGATTGGTTACCTATCCCGACAATTCTTATGAACCAATGGTGTATGATTTAAATTTAAACCAAATTGTTAAAATTTCTAATAAAAAAGAACTTTTTAAGAACTTGAAGAAAGCAGATGTTATTGATAAATATAACAAAGACGATGAAATTAAAATAGGTAAAACATGGTATAATTTTGGAGGGCATTTAGGTGGTGGAGTTCATCCTTTATATACTGTTAAGGGATATGATTTAGAGGGTTTCTTATGTTCTGTTGATGGAAAGTTATTGCGTACAGCTTCAGATTATCAATTTATAGGTGCTTTTTACAATAATAAATTTCAAGCCTTAAAAGGAGCACAAATTTTTTGGGTAAACCAAAACGGAACAAAGGTTTCTGCTGCTAAGGATGAAGCTGAAAAATATACAGGGAACTCTAAATTAACAAAGTTAGAAAATGGAGCGTATCAAATTATGAAAGATGATATGATTGTTCTAAGAGATGAGAAATTAGAAAAATTAGTAGATTACTTAACAAAAAGAGCGAAACAAGAATAAGTTATTTTTTATAACAAACAGGAAGAATTTCATTTTTCATTAAACAAAATCGTTCTAATTTTTCTGAGGAGATTTTTTGTGTGTAGTCAATTTCATCAACCTTAAAACCTATAGAACGTAGTTTGTTGAAATAATCTTTACCATAAATTCGCACATGATCATATTGTCCAAAAATTTCGGCACGTTCTTTTTTATCGGTGATAGAATTGTCTTCAAAAGTAGTTTCTCTTGATAAATCTTGAGGAATCTGAAAAATCCCAAATCCACCTCTTTTCATTACTCTAAACAACTCTTGCATTGCTTTTTTATCATCAGTTATGTGTTCTAAAACATGATTACAAAATACCACATCAAAAGAATTATCCTTAAAAGGTAAATCACAAATATCTGCTTTAACATCTGCAATCGGTGACTCTAAATCAGAAGTTGTGTACTCTAAATTTTCTTGTTTTCTAAAAATATCTAGAAAGCATTGTTCAGGAGCAATATGTAGTGTTTTTAGTTTTTTTTCTGATGTAAAAAAAGTGGTTTCATCTCTTAAAAAAAGCCACATTAACCGGTGTCTTTCTAGTGATAAGGTTGATGGAGATAGTGCATTTTCACGTTGTTTTCCATAACCATAAGGTAAGAACTTACGAAAATTTTTCCCATCAATTGGATCTGTAAATCTATCGCCTTTTAAAGAAAAAGCAATGATAGGCCTAACTAAATAACTAACTTTAATTAGCCAAGGCCTTGGGATGGTATTCAGAATTGATTTGAAGATTTTGTTTGACACGACTTTCACGGATTTTCAGTGATAATACTACAAGATTACTCTTTTATATTTTAAACGATCTTCTCAAAAGTTGATTCGTAATTCCATTTAGTGAAATAGTTGAAATTCGTATCTAAAGTTTTATTGTCGGAACTGATCTTCAACATCAGTCACAATTCCTAAAGCCTCATTTACATATTTAAATGTTGAAAGTAATTCTGGTTTACCATTAACAATCGCAATATCGTGTTCAAAATGAGCAGATGGTTTGTTGTCTAAAGTTGTAATTGTCCAACCATCTGAGTGTTGTCTTATTTTATGAGTTCCTAAGTTCGTCATGGGTTCAATGGCAACAACCATTCCTTCAACAAATTTCTTTCCTCTTCCTCTTTTACCATAATTTGGCATTTCTGGATCTTCATGCATTTCACGACCTAAACCATGACCCACTAATTCTCTTACAACTCCATAACCATGTTTTTCCGTGAAATTCTGAATTGCAAAACCAACATCGCCAACTCTATTACCAGCCTTAAATTCTCTGATACCAACGTACAAACTTTCTTTGGTAACATCTAACATTTTTTTGGTTGCAGCATCAATTTCACCAACAGCAAAAGTATACGCATGATCGCCATAAAATCCGTTTTTTAAAGCACCACAATCGATAGAAATAATGTCTCCTTCTTTTAGCGGTTTTTTATTCGGAATTCCATGAACAATTTGAGCGTTCGGACTCATACAAAGGGTATTTGGAAAATCATATAACCCTAAAAAACCAGGAACTGCTCCTTGTTCTCTAATAAAATCTTCTGCAAGTTTATCTAAATATAAAGTAGAAACACCAGGTTTTACTTCTTTTGCAAGCATGCCTAATGTTCTAGAAACTACCAATGCACTTTCGCGCATAATTTCTATTTCTTCTGTGGTTTTAATCTTAATCATTTTAAAAAAAATTGAACCACAAAGTTACTATATTTATTAGGATTTATTTCTTAAGAAAAGACAAAGAAAAACTATTTGCTTTTATCATAAGAATGTTTGTAAGCTTGCCCAGTAACAATTTTTAAAATATCTTTTTCTAGCGTTTCTCTAGGATATTCTACATAGCGACCGACCTCTTTACCTTCTTTATAAAAAATAAAAGTTGGTACTCTTATAATATTAAATCCTTCTTGAAGATTATCTGGTGTTTTTTTACTTCTGTTTACAGTAATTAATTCAAAATAGTTTTCATCAAAATTAGTTTCTTCTAAAATTTTATAAAAACGAGGAGTTTCTCTTCTACTATCCCCACACCAAGTACCCATAAAACCTTTTATAGTATAGCCTTTTAAAGCATCTGTTAATTTTGCTATTGTTTCTTTGTCTGACGTGTATTCTGCCTGTCTGCTATTAAACCAACTTTTAAAAGAGTCATCTTGAAATGATTCTTTATTGGCAATACCATTTAAATAACCACTTGCATCTTTTTTAGCGGTTACTTCTCTAGCAAGTTTTCGAATCGGTTTTTTCTTTTCAACTTTTTCGGTTTCTACAGTGGTCGTTTCTACTATCTTTTTGTTCGAACTACAAGCTAGAAAAAAAGTTACCAAGAAAAGGATTAAAATATTTTTCATAATTATAAAAGGGATTTTTGTGTCATTTCTGTTGGTTGATTAACACCAATTAATTCTAAAATAGTTGGCGCAATATCACCTAAAACACCGCTATTTATCGATTTGATTTCTTTATCAATCAAAATAAAAGGAACAGGGTTTGTAGTGTGTGCTGTATGAGGTGATCCATCAGGATTCATCATCGTTTCACAATTTCCATGATCTGCAATTAATAAAATTGAATAGCCATTTCTTAAACCCGTTTCTATCACTGCTTTTGCACATTCATCTACAGCTTCACAAGCTTTAATCGCTGCTTCCATAATACCTGTATGACCAACCATATCTCCGTTTGCAAAGTTTAAGCAAACAAAATCTGCTTCTCCTTTTTCTAAACTTTCACAAAGTACGTCTTTCAATTCATACGCAGACATTTCTGGTTTTAAATCGTACGTAGCTACTTTTGGAGAGTTTCTTAAAATTCGAGATTCGCCTTCAAAAGGAGCTTCTTGTCCGCCAGAAAAGAAGAATGTTACGTGTGGGTATTTTTCTGTTTCAGCAATTCTAATTTGTTTCTTTCCTGCTTTGGATAAAACTTCACCTAGTGTGTTTTTAATATTATCGGTATTGTAGATCGTATTAATTCCGCTAAAAGAAGCATCATACAAAGTCATCGTTGTAAAGTACAACTCTAACTTCTTCATTCCAAATTCAGGAAAATCATTTTGTGATAAAGCGTTCGTTAATTCTCTTCCTCTGTCTGTTCTATAGTTGAAGAAAATAATGGCATCACCTTCCTTTATTTGTGCTTTTGGTGATCCATCTTCATTCGTGATGATGATTGGTTTGTGAAATTCATCCGTTAAACCATTTTCATAATTATTATTGATGGTAGCTAAAATATCTTTAGTTTTTGTGCCAATCCCATTTACAATTCCATCATATCCTATTTTAACACGTTCCCATCTATTATCTCTATCCATCGCATAATAACGTCCAGTAACAGTGGCTAATTCACCTGTGCTTTCTTTCATGTATTCTTGTACTTCGTTGATAAAGTAAGTACCTGATTTTGGATCGCAATCTCTACCGTCTGTAAATGCATGTAAAAATACATTATCTACTTCATTTTCTTTAGCAACATCTAAAATTCCTTTTAAATGATCAATGTGTGCATGGATTCCTCCATTAGAAACTAATCCTAATAAATGAACATTTTTGTTATTTTCTTTCGCATATTTAAAGGTATCTAACAATACTTTTTCTTGCCCTAATGTTTTTTCTTTTACCGCTTTGTTTATTCTAGCTAAATTCTGATACACAATTCTTCCAGCACCAAGATTCATATGACCAACTTCAGAATTCCCCATTTGTCCTTCAGGTAATCCAACATGTTCTCCATCGGTTCTTAATTCTGCATGAGGATATGTATCATATAAACCATTAATAAAAGGTGTTTTTGCATTGTAAATAGCGGATACTTTTGGGTCTTGTGTAATTCCCCATCCATCCAAAATCATTAGTATAACTTTCTTGTTCATCGTCTTAAATTGAACAGTAAAAGTAAGAAAGATTTTACTGATTTTATAAAATTTTAACGAAACCGATAACGTAAATAATTATAGATATAGCAACTATAATTATAATAATATTTCTCTTCAACGATTTTTTATTTTCGGCTTGCAGTTTTTCTTTAATTCTTTTGAGTCGATCAGGTGTCGATTTTTTATCAAAGGAAACTTGAATATTTTTTCCTTCTTTAAAATTTTTCATTTTTTCAAAAGTTGAAACACGCGTTCTTTTGTTGTTTTTTAAACTCGTAATCATACCTGATATTGAACTCATAACAATTATATTTTTAGAATTAAATTAAATAAAAAACACCCATTAAGTGGGGTGAATATTAAAAGGATACTTGCTTTTTTAAGGAACTCATAACAAAGAGTGTTTTATTATAAGTAGCTAAAAATCAATAAATGTTACAGTAAACTACTTTTTATATATATTAATTCTTTCTATACATTCATAAATATACAAAACCAAATTTTTAACAGGAAAGAACTCTAGTTGAATTGTAAAATTTGTAATTTTACACTGTAAATTTTATGACATCTTTAATGAAAACACATTTTGAAATTAATGAAGTAACTAAAAAGTTACCCAAACATTTGCATAAGTTCGTAGTAAAGCAACCTTATGATGAGTATACTTCTCAGAATCAAGCGGTTTGGAGATATGTAATGAGGATGAATATTGATTATTTAAGCAAAGTTGCTCACAAATCTTATTTAACAGGACTTCAAAAAACCGGAATTTCTATTGAAAATATTCCATTTATGGAAGGAATGAATAGAATTTTAAAAGAAATTGGTTGGTCAGCAGTTTCTGTTGATGGCTTTATTCCTCCAAATGCTTTTATGGAGTTTCAAGCATACAATGTTTTGGTTATCGCCTCAGATATGAGGACGATTAATCACATAGAATATACACCTGCACCAGATATTATTCATGAAGCAGCTGGTCATGCACCTATAATTTCGAATCCTGAATATTCTGAATATTTAAGACGTTTTGGCGAAATAGGAAGTAAAGCCATTTCTTCCTCTAAAGATTATGAGATGTATGAAGCAATTCGGCTTTTATCCATCTTAAAAGAAGACCCTAGTTCTACTCAGAATGAAATTGATGATGCGCAAGATAAAGTAGAGTGGTTACAAAATAATATGGGTGAATTGTCTGAAATGGCACAAATTAGAAATTTACATTGGTGGACAGTTGAATATGGTTTAATTGGTACTTTAGAGAATCCAAAAATTTATGGAGCAGGGTTATTATCTTCTATAGGAGAAAGTGCTTGCTGTATGAAAGATGAAGTTAAAAAAATTGCCTATTCATTTGAAGCTGCAACCACAAATTTTGATATTACAAAACCTCAACCTCAATTATTTGTAACGCCTGATTTCGCTTATTTAAGTTTAGTTTTAAACGAATTTGCAAATACAATGGCTTTAAGAACTGGAGGTATAAAAGGCATTCGAAAATTAATAAATTCTAAAAATTTAGGAACGATCGAATTATCAACCGGAATTCAAATTTCAGGAGTCTTCACGAAAGTAATTCAATACAAAAACAATAAAGTTGCTTATTTTCAAACAATAGGTGCAACTGCTTTAGCAAACAGAGATAAAGAATTAATTGGCCATGGAATTACGAGTCACGCAGGTGGTTTTGGAAGTCCTGTTGGAAAATTAAAAGGAATTAATTTGCCAATTGAAAACATGAGCCCTAGAGATTTAAGAGCTTATGGAGTTTATGAGGGTAAATCTATGACTTTAGAGTTTGAAAGTGGTGTTGTTGTAAAAGGAAAAGCCATTACAGGAACAAGAGATTTAAGAGGTAGAATTTTAATTATTTCTTTAGACGAGTGTATAGTAACTTACAAAGATGAAATTTTATTTCGTCCAGAATGGGGTATTTACGATATGGCAATTGGTAAAGAAGTGGTTTCAGCTTATGCTGGTGCTGCTGATGTAGATTCTTTTGAAGATAGTAGTAAAGTTTCTGAAGTTAAAACACGTAAAATTAACTACACAAAATCTGAAAAAGAATTGTACTTTTTATATGATCAAGTAAAACAAATGCGTACAACAAATTCAGCAACAGAAGAAAAAATAACAGAAATATTTAATCAGTTAAAAACAAATTTTTCTCACGATTGGTTACTGAATTTAGAAATCTATGAAGTAGCTTTGCAAAATAATTACGCTTTAAAAGTTGCTATTTTAGAAAGATTAGAAGAGTTGAAATGTAACAAAAGCTACACAAAACTAATTGAGAATGGATTAGTTTTGTGCGAAAATTAATAAGAAAGTATGGGTTTATTTAACTTGTTTAAAAGAAAAGATATGGATCAAGAAATTAAAGAATATTTAGAAAAAGGAGCAATCGTTTTAGATGTAAGAACAAAAGAAGAATGGGATGAAGGGCATACGGCAGGTGCAGAACATATTGTTTTATCGATAATTCCTTTAGAAATTGAGCAAATAAAATCTTGGAATAAACCTGTTATTGCTGTTTGTCGAAGTGGTGCTAGAAGTGGTCAGGCTGAACAGTTTTTAAAGCAAAATGGAGTAGATGCTATAAATGGTGGTCCTTGGCAAAATGTAGATCAACATATTTAAGCATTCTATTTTTAAAAATTAATAAAAGGTAGTCTTTTTTGAAGGCTACTTTTTTTTTGCTCTAATTTTAGTAAAAATTTTTGATGTTGTTCAGAATTTTCATGAAAAGGTCTGTGTAAAATTCCTTTCTGAATTTCATCAATTTCTTTCATTGTTGAGTTGGTTTCTTCAGAAAACCAAGTGTCTACAAACTTTTCCCAAATGTAATTAATGGCTGTTTTATTTGGATGAATCATGTCTTCTGCATAAAAACGATAATCACGTAATTCGTCCATCATAATTTCATAAGAAGAAAAATAAGATACATTTTGCTCATTAATCACAGTATGAATTGCAGTAATTAAATGTGATTTACTTTGTGTATTTTCGATAAAACCATCTTTTAAATGTCTTACTGGAGAAACCGTGAAAGTGATATTTATATCTTTATTTACTGATTTTAAAAGCACAATTATTGCCTCTAAACTTTCTGTAATTTCAGTAACAGTCAGTAATTCTTTTAAGAATTTTTTCTGCGGAATTTTATGACAATTAGCAACAATAGTATCCGTTTCTATAAATCTATATACCCAAGAAGTTCCTATAGTAATAATAATATGAGAAGCTTCTTCCAGCTTTTTACTAGTTAAAGAAATAGCTGAATTTAGTTTGCTTAGAAGTGCGTTTTTATTTGCAGAACTTAAACTAGAATGTGCGTCAAAAGAATGCCAAACTTCATTTTGATACATAAGATCATCACTAGAATATTTTTTTTTATTGATGGCATTTGTAATTAAATTTTCTATTGCTTTTGGATGAAATAGAATGCCAAATGGGTTTTGAGTAGATTGAAATTTGAAGTAACTTAATTTGTCGCCAATATTTTCTGAAAAGCAAGAACCTAACAACAGCAAATTAGATTGATACTCTATTAGATTTCTAGTTGCTCTTTTTAGAGGAATTTTAGTTTGAAGTTTCATGGCTAAGTGTTCGCTAATGTAAAATTAGGCTAAAAATTAATACTTCAACAGTTTTTTAGTTTTAGAAATTCCTTTTGATTGATAATGCACAAAGTAATTTCCTTTAGGTAGGTTTTTTACATTAACCTTTAAAGTATGTTTTATGGCGCTATATTTTTTATTTGTAATTTCTTTTACAATGGCGCCAATTGTATTGTACAAAGTAATTTTCACCTGTTCATTATTTCCAATAAATTGAATATTTATAAAGGCGATTGTTGGATTTGGGAACACTTTAATTTCAAATTCCTCTAAAAGAAAATCGTTAGTAGAAAGTGCTGCAGAGCAACCTTGTTTAAAAAAGGATAACGTATCAAAATCATCAAACAAAATGGTATTAGATTCAGCCTCTGTA
>JBNMNZ010000025.1:0-10208 GCA_051276605.1 Polaribacter sp.
AATTATTAAAGCCTATACCATTATTGAAGCCCCACCCATTATTAAAGCCCATATTCCAATTATTTCCAAACATAAATGGATTATTGTTCAAATTAATATGTACAATAACATTGTTGTCTTCATAGCCCCAGGGCTGATTAGCATTGTAGTTGAGAGCATCATCTATAACTTCATCATCCATATTGGTATTGTCAGAATTATAAGAATCAACATCTGTAAAAAAATCATTAGCATCAATACTTTTTAATGCTTCTAGCTTTTTTGTAAAGTAGTTTTCTTCGTAATCGTTATATTGTTCTTCATCTACAACGATAACTTTTTTCTCTTCACTTATAGCGTTTTCATCACCGTAAATACCATCATCATTATAAACACTTTGATATGTTCCGCAAGAAACTAACAATAAATTAGCTGTTACAAATAAAATTAGTTGGTGGAGCTTTAAGTTTTTATAAAGTAGTTTCATGGTAATTTGTTTTTGATGTTCTTTTATTAATAAATTTTTGCCTTAAAAACTCTAAATTATAGTAGTTTTGTATGGTTTTTGTAAAGAAGGTTTTTTCAACAATAATTTCACTTTAAATATAACAATATTTGTGCCAAAGTAAATAATATGAGCAAGAAGTTAACGAAAAGAACAGAAGATTACTCTAAATGGTATAATGAATTAGTTGTAAAAGCTGATTTAGCGGAGAACTCAGCAGTAAGAGGTTGTATGGTAATTAAGCCATATGGATTTGCAATTTGGGAAAATATGCAAGCAGAGTTGGATAGAATGTTTAAAGAAACAGGGCATCAAAATGCTTATTTCCCGCTTTTTGTTCCTAAAAGTTTGTTTGAAGCTGAAGAAAAAAATGCAGAAGGATTTGCAAAAGAATGTGCAGTAGTAACGCATTATCGTTTGCAAAATGATCCAGATAATCCAGGGAAATTAAGAGTAGACCCAGAAGCAAAATTAGAAGAAGAATTAGTTGTAAGACCAACATCTGAAGCCATTATTTGGAGTACTTACAAAGGATGGATTCAATCGTACAGAGACCTTCCATTATTAATAAATCAATGGGCAAACGTTGTAAGATGGGAAATGCGGACGCGTTTATTTTTACGTACATCAGAATTTCTATGGCAAGAAGGACATACAGCACATGCAACAAAGAATGAAGCAATTGTAGAAGCAAAACAAATGCAAGAAGTGTATGCTGAATTTGCAGAAAATTTTATGGCAATGCCGGTTATTAAAGGAGTAAAGTCAGACAGTGAGCGTTTTGCTGGTGCGGAAGATACGTATACAATTGAGGCCTTAATGCAAGATGGAAAAGCCTTACAAGCAGGAACTAGCCATTTTTTAGGTCAAAATTTCGCAAAAGCATTTGATGTAAAATTTACTTCTAAAGAAGGAAAAAAAGAATATGTTTGGGCTACTTCTTGGGGAGTCTCCACGCGTTTAGTAGGAGGGTTAATAATGACACATTCAGATGATTTAGGCTTGGTTTTACCGCCTAAGTTAGCACCAATTCAAGTTGTAATAGTGCCTATTTATAAAGGTGAAGAGCAATTAGAGGCTATTTCAGAAAAGGTTGCTGTATTTGTAAATGAATTACGAAAGAGAACAGTTTCAGTTAAATTTGATGATAGAGATTCTTTTAGACCAGGAGCAAAATTTGCTGAGTATGAACTAAAAGGAGTACCTGTAAGAATTGCAATTGGAAATCGTGATTTAGAAAATAATACAGTGGAAGTTGCAAGAAGAGATACTTTAGAAAAGCAAACTGTTTCACAGGATGATGTTGTTGATTTTGTAGCTAACCTATTAGAAGAGATTCAAGAAAACTTATTTAAAAAGGCAATTAATTATAGAAAAGAACACACAACAGAAGTTGCTACTTTTGATGAATTTAAAAGTGTTATAAAAAATAAAGGAGGTTTTGTTTCTGCTCATTGGGATGGTACGGCAGAAACAGAAGATAAGATAAAAGAAGTAACAAAGGCAACAATTAGATGTATTCCTAATGATGCGAAAGAAGAGGTAGGAGCTTGTGTTTTAACAGGTAAACCTTCAACCAAAAGAGTGCTTTTTGCGAAGGCATATTAATTTTGTGAAAAAAAGTATTTTTTTTTATAAAATTGTTGCAGAATTTAAAAAACATTGTATATTTGCACCCGCAATTAAGGCACATTTTAATTGTTATGGTCCGTTCGTCTAGGGGTTAGGACGCATGGTTTTCATCCATGTAACACGGGTTCGATTCCCGTACGGACTACAAAAGTTTTAATATAAAAACTAATAAATTAAGAATTATGGCAAATCATAAGTCAGCGTTAAAGAGAATTAGAAGTAACGAAGCTAAAAGATTACGTAACAAATATCAGCACAAGACAACAAGAAATGCTGTTAGAGATTTACGTACTTTAGAAGACAAAAAGCAAGCAGAAGAAAAATTAGGAAATGTTATCTCTATGTTAGATAAGTTAGCAAAGAATAATATTATTCATAAAAATAAAGCTGCAAATTTAAAATCTAAATTAACAAAGCACGTTGCTGCAATGTAAATATTTAAATTTTATACAACATAAAAAAACTCTGAATGAAAATTCAGAGTTTTTTTATGTAAAAAATAGTAAACTAAAGATTAATCGTTTTTAATTAGAAGAGGTCTTCTCGAATTGATTCCCTAGCTACATGTTTCTTAATAATTTTATTTTTTTTCTTGAAGACATAAAACCAAAACATCTTTTCTACCAATCGTAGTTTTTATGAGCATCTAATTTAATAAATATAAAGAGTAAAATTGTAAATCCCCAAAGAGAAGATCCTCCGTAACTAAAAAATGGTAAAGGGACTCCTACTGTAGGTAATAAGCCTATAACCATACCAATATTTATAATTACATGAAAAAACAGGATAGACGCCAAACCATAGCCATAGATTCTTCCAAACTTATTTGAATGTGTTTCGGATAAATAAATAATTCTAAACATCATTAGCATAAAGAGAATAATTACAAAACTACTACCTATAAAGCCCCATTCTTCACCAACGGTGCTAAAGATGTAGTCTGTGTGTTGTTCTGGCACAAAATTACCTTTCGTAATATCTCCTTTCAAAAATCCTTTCCCAGAGAGGCCTCCAGAGCTTATCGTTAATTCTGATTGATAAGAGTTATAACCAATATTTTTGTTGTCTATCTTTAATCCTAATAAAACTTCAAAACGGTCTCTGTGATGTTGTTTAAAGATGTTATTGTAAGTATATCCAGTTCCGAGAATAATGAATGCAACTACAAAATAAAGTGCTAGAACTTTGTGCCAATTAAATCTAAAAAATCGTTTTCCACCCTTGTAAATTAGGTAGGCTACAATTAATGATATTAGTATAAGCAGTGAAATAAACATTTTGCTTGCTCCAAAAAAGATAGTTAAAATAAATAAGGATATTATAGTAACTCCTAATAAAATATAATTGCGTGTTAAGCCTTCTCTGTTTAAAACAAAAAAGAAAGATAAATAGATAATTGCTGAACCGGCGTCTGGTTGGAGCGTGATTAAGAAAGCTGGAAAGAAAACAATGATGAAAGCTTTTATTTGGTTTTTGACTAATTTTAAATTGTACTGCCGATCACTTAATAATTTCGCGACAGCTAAAGCTGTAAAAGCTTTAGCAAATTCCGAAGGCTGTAAACTAAGAACTCCAAAATTATACCAGGAAGTTGCGCCATTAATTTCTTTTCCAAAAAGAAATAATCCAAAAAGAGATAACAATGAAATTATGTAAAGTATACTAGCAAATTTTTCGTAAAATTTAGAGTTAAAAAATAGAATGATAATAATTAACGGAATTGTTAAACTAATAAATATCAATTGTTTTCCGTATTTAGTTGAAAAGCTTAACAATTCAATATCTTCATCTGTTTTTGAAGCTGCAAAAATGTTTAACCAACCAAAACCAACTAAAATTATATAGATGAACACTAGAATCCAATCTATACCTGCAAAAATATTATTTTGTTCTTGACGCAATTTCTTTAGATTTTGGTATTTGCTTGTTATATATTTCTTGTAAACTTAGATTTAAAATCTTTAATTCTCTGTATTTGTTCGCTTTAGAAATACTTCCATTTATATATTTTTCTATAATTAAACTTGTTATTGGGGCTGCAATTGTAGATCCATAACCACCATTTTCTACAAAAACAGCTAAAGCTATCTTAGGGTTGTCTTTCGGAGCAAATGCGACTAAAATAGAATGGTCTTCTGCTTGAATCTTAATGCCATCAACCATTTTTATTGAGTTTTCTGCAGTTCCTGTTTTTCCACAAATTTCAATCCCTTTTACTTGGCTCCATCTACCTGTACCTGTTTTAAAAACTTCATGCATCGCTTCAATAACTGGCATAAAGTGTTCTTTACTGATTGTGGTTTGTTTTTTGATCGTATAATTAGGGTTGTCAATTGTTTGTTTATCAATTTTTTTTACAATATGTGGTGTGTAAAAATAACCTCTGTTTGCAATTGCAGCTGTAAAATTAGCCAATTGAATAGGAGTCGTTAAAATTTCTCCTTGGCCAATTGCATTGGAAATAATAGTAGAACCATTCCAAGAGTATTTGTACATATCATCATAATATTTTCCTTTTGGAATAAATCCAGGCACACCCGCAGGTAAATCATTTCCTAAATAATTTCCTAATCCAAAACTGGTAACATGTTTGTTCCAGTTGTCTAATCCTTCAGAAGGATTATTATTTTTTTCAACAATCCTTTTGTATGTATTTGAAAAATAACTATTGCATGATCTTGCAATTGCTGTTTTTAATCCTATTGGTGTATCATAAATATCGCAATGACATTTCATAAATTCGTGAGGTCTATTTCCATATCTGTAGCCGCCATAACATCTAAAAGATGTTTGCCTACTTATCACATTTTCTTGTAAACCAATTAAAGCATTCATCATCTTAAAGGGAGATCCAGGAGGATAAGCAGCTAATAAACTTCTATCATAAGTTGGTTTTTCTGGATTTTTAGGATCCATTAAAAAAATAGAATTTTTAGAACGCTTTCTACCTACCAACATATTTGGGTCATAAGAAGGGGCGGTTACTAAAGTCAAAATTTCACCAGTTGATGGTTCTATCGCAACAATTCCTCCGCGTTTTCCTTTCATTAATTGTTGTGCGTATACTTGTAAATCGATGTCTAAAGTTAACATTAAGTCTTTTCCGTTTACTGGAGGTGTATCAGAAATACCTTCTTTATAAGATCCTGTAACTTTATTGAAACGATTTCTTTGTAAATACTTTCTCCCTTTACTTCCTCTTAAAAGGTCTTCATACTGTCTCTCTACACCTTCTTTTCCTTCTAATTCTCCTGATTGATAATAATCGCTTTCTTTGGCTTTTTCTTCATTTACTTCTCCAATATAACCTAAAACATTGGCTGCAGCTTTGATTGGGTAATCTCTAATAATTCTCTTTTGAATGTAGAAACCTGTGTATTTGTGCATTTTTTCTTGAAGGAATGCAAAGTCTTCTTTGGCTAATTGTTTTAAAAAAACGGATGGTAAGTAACTTGCGAATTTTTCTGCTCTTTTAAATCTTATTAAAAACTGTTCTCTATCTATTTTTAAAAGATTGCACAATTCTAAAGTATCTAATGGTTTTACCTGATTTGGTTGCACCATAACATCATAAGAAAGTTGATTTGCTACTAATAGTTTTCCATTTCTATCATAAACATAACCACGTTCTGGATAATCATATTCTGTTTTTACGGCAGCATTATGCATTGGGTCATAAGTTTCGCCTTTTATAATCTGAAGCTGAAACAATCGCCCAATAAAAATAAAACCAACAAGTGTTATTAAAAAATAAAGTAAAAAACTTCTTTTCATTATTCGCTTTTAGTGAAAATATAGGCTCCTAAAAAGTATAAAATTAACGTAAAAATACTTGAAAAAAGTGTGTTTAATAATACGTTGGATAAATTTTGAAAACTAAAATTAACAAAAGAAAAGTAGATAAGATGGTGAATCACTGTTAAAGTTACTGTGAAGTTGAAAACTTTTCCAAATGATTCTGACTTTAATTTAAAGAAAGTATAGTCTGCTGACACTTTTCTAAAGTAAATCCTTACAAAAAACAGACGAATATAGGCAATATATAAAATCGAAAAAGCATGAATTCCTCCAGAATCAGAAAAGAAATCTACCAAAATCCCTAATAAAAAACTGTAAAAAAGAAAAGGAATTCTATTTGTTTTTAAGGGGTACAGAAATACAAAAACAATATATAAATAAGGGTTTATAGAATCTAAAAACAAAATGTTATTCAGTACAAAAACCTGCAAAAAAAGCAGGAATATAAAAAGCGTTGCCATGTTTAATGGTTTATTCATTTTGTGCTTCTAGTGATTTAATTTCTTCTTTATGAAAATTTTTAACAACATAAACATACCCCAAATCACTCATATCATTAAAAAGAACTATATCTACTTTGTTTTCAGCCGTGTTTCCTTTATTAATTTTTAAAATTGTGCCAATTAAAACCCCTTCAGGAAAAATTGTCGACATTCCACCGGTTTCAATAGTATCTCCAATTTTTAAAGGTGCTTGTCTTGGGATATCGGAAAGTTGAACAATATTGAAGTTTTTTCCATCCCAACCTAAAGATCCAAAATAATTACTATTTTTTAAACGAGCATTTATTTTACTATTTCTGTTTAAAATGGATTGTACTCTCGTATAACTGTCTTTTGAATTTTCTGTAATCCCAATAATTCCTTTACTGTTCATCACAGCCATTTCTTTATCAACTCCTTGATTTTTACCTTTGTTAATTGTTATAAAATTAAACGATTTAGAATAACTATTTTTGATGATTTTTGCCCTTGTATAGGTGTATTGTTGATTGTATTTAATAGAATCTATAACTGTTGAATCGAGATTATAATGAATCGATTTCTTGATTTCTAATAAGTTTTTTAATCGAGTATTTTCTTCGAAAAGAATTTTATTTTTGGGTTTTAAATCTAAATAATCAGAAATATTTGTGGATGTAGATAAAAACCCGCCAGTTACAGCATTTGCAGAATTTACAAATTTACTTTTATGGAAATTAAGATTATTAAATGTTAATGCAAGTGCAATAAATTCTAACAATAAAAAAAACAAAAAATACTTAAATTTCTGAAAAAAATAGATGAGTTGTTGCATTGTTAGAACTTAAAAAAAATCTAATTCATTAATACATTCTTGTATTTCTGTAGTTCTTTTAAAGCAACTCCTGTTCCACGAACAACAGCTCTTAAAGGGTCTTCAGTAACATAAACTGGTAAATCAGTTTTACGAGATAAACGCTTATCTAATCCTCTTAACATAGAGCCACCACCTGCTAAATAAATTCCTGTATTGTAAATATCTGCAGCTAATTCTGGTGGAGTTTTAGATAAGGTTTCCATAACTGCATCTTCAATTCTCAAGATTGATTTATCTAAAGCTTTGGCAATTTCTCTGTAAGAAACTTGAACTTGTTTAGGCTTACCACTTAATAAATCTCTTCCTTGAACAAACATGTCCTCTGGAGGCGTATCTAAATCTTCAGTAGCAGCGCCAATTGTAATTTTAACTCTTTCTGCAGTTGTTTCACCAACATGTAAATTGTGTTGTGTACGCATGTAATACATAATGTCATTGGTAAATAAATCTCCAGCAACTTTTACAGATTGATCACAAACAATACCACCTAAAGCAATTACAGCAATTTCTGTTGTACCACCACCGATATCAATAATCATGTTTCCTTTCGGCTCCATAATATCAATGCCAACACCAATTGCAGCAGCCATTGGCTCGTAAATTAAATAAATCTCTTTAGCATTCATGTGCTTTGCAGAATCCCTTACAGCTCGTTTTTCAACTTCTGTAATTCCGGATGGAATACAAATAACCATTCTTAATGCTGGTGGAAATAATCTCTTTTTAATTGATGGAATTTGCTTTACAAATTCTTTAATCATTTCTTCTGATGCCTGAAAATCTGCAATAACTCCGTCTTTTAAAGGACGTATTGTTTTAATATTTTCATGGGTTTTTCCTTGCATCAAATTTGCTTCCTGACCGATAGCTATAATTTTACCAGTAATTCTGTTTCTAGCAACAATAGAAGGACTATCAATAACCACTTTTCCATTGTGAATTATTAATGTATTTGCAGTTCCTAAATCGATTGCAATATCTTCAGTCATAAAATCGAAAAAACCCATAAAATATTTTTCTTGTTTGTTTAATGTTTCCTTACAAATTTAGTAAATTTAAACTGTAATTAACATTAAATTAATTAATGTTTAAAATGTCTTGTTCCTGTCATAACCATAGACAAGTTATTGGCATTACAATAGTCTATACTTAATTGATCCTTGATAGATCCTCCAGGTTGAATCACACTTTTTATACCAGCTTTATCTGCAATTTCTACACAATCAGGAAAAGGAAAAAATGCATCACTAGCCATTACAGAACCTTTTAAATCAAACCCAAAATTAGTAGCCTTTTCAATTGCTTGGTTTAAGGCGTCAACTCTACTTGTTTGTCCTGCTCCACTAGCTAATAGTTGTTTGTCTTTCACTAAAACAATCGTGTTAGATTTTGTGTTTTTACATAGTTTAGAAGCAAATAATAAATCACTTAATTCACTTTCAGTTGGCTTATTGTTGGTAGCATAACTTAAATCAGCTAGCTTGTCTGTAATATAATCTTTATCTTGAACTAACAATCCATTTAAAGAAGTTCTTACGATTTGATTTGGTAATTCAACTTCTTTCTGAATTAAAATAATTCTATTCTTTTTACCTTTTAAGATTTGTAAAGCTGCATCAGAATAACTAGGTGCAATAACAACCTCACAAAATAATTTATGAATTTCTTCTGCAGTTTCAGTATCAATTTCTGAGTTTGCAATTAAAACACCACCAAAAGCAGAAATAGGATCTCCAGCTAAAGCATCTACATATGCTTGTTTCATGTTTTCTCTTTGCGCAAAACCACAAGCATTATTATGTTTCAAGATTGCAAAAGTTGGAACTTCTGCTTTAAATTCTTCCATTAAGTTTACAGCTGCATCAACATCTAGTAAATTATTGTAACTCAATTCTTTTCCATGTAATTTATCAAACATTGCGTCTAAATCTCCAAAGAAATATCCTTTTTGGTGAGGGTTCTCTCCATAACGTAACGTTTTAGAATTTTGTTGACTTGCTTTAAAAACAACTTCATCTTCATTAAAATAATTGAAGATTGCAGTATCATAATGTGAAGAAATATTGAAAGATTTTGAAGCAAATTTCTTTCTTTGTTCGATAGATGTTTCTCCTTTTTTTTCTGAAAGAATTGATAAAAATTCTTGATACTGATCCATAGAAGATACCGTAAAAGTATCTTTAAAATTCTTTGCAGATGCTCTAATTAAGGAAATACCTCCAATATCAATTTTCTCGACAATATCTTGTTCAGCAGCTCCAGATATAACTGTTTTTTCAAAAGGATATAAATCAACAACAACCAAATCTATTTGGGGAATATTGTATTCTTTTAATTCAGCAATATCACCTTCATTGTCTTGTCTGTTTAAGATACCTCCAAAAACTTTTGGATGTAAAGTTTTTACTCTTCCTCCTAAAATTGAAGGGTAAGAAGTAACTTCATCAACAGGAATCACATCGATGCCTAATTCTTTGATAAATTTTTCGGTTCCTCCTGTAGAGTAAATAGTTACATTTAATTCGTCTAATTTTTTTACAATTGGTGCTAAACCATCTTTGTGAAAGACCGAGATTAATGCAGATTTAATTGTTTTTGAAGTGCTCATTTTTGTTGTGTTGTTAAGCACACAAAATTACACAAACATTAAAAGAACCACAATAAAAGATAGCAACAAAAACCACAAGTAATTAACAACTATTTTAATAGAAGTGTTTTTTTATGCTTTACCGTTGATTTTTTTTTAATAATGTCTATTCTGAGTTTCTAAGAAATCTCTAAACCAAATAATAAATTTATTTATTAAAGATTTTTTTTCTAAATTACTATTATAAATTCCGATACGAGTAGAGGTATTTAGCTCTATTTTTTTCATTAATTATAAGATTTAAATGAAGGTTGAGAGCTGTAAAAAAGTACATTTATATTGTGAAAGTAGAAAAAAATGCAGATTAAT
>JBNMNZ010000026.1:0-10194 GCA_051276605.1 Polaribacter sp.
TAGAAAGATTTTAGCAGCGCCATTAACAAGAATATTTATTGAAGAAAAAGACGATTCAGAACTTCCTTTTATTGCAAAAAACGTAGTTTCTGGAATGTTTTTATCGGGTGATGATGAGGCGAAAGTATTGTTTCAAAAAGCATTCAAACAAATTTCTGAAAGCAATAATACCTTAGCCATACAGAATGTGGTTGATGATATGATTGTAAAAGGAAAACAGTTTAAAGGTTTTAATTTTGATAAAGTTGTTATCAACCTAATGAGAACTATGATACAGGATCAAAAGAAAACCAACAAGTCAAATAGAGAAAGAAATATAGAAGTTATTAAAATTGCAATGGCGAAGTTGTTATAGGTTTTTTTATGGGCTTACTAGCGCTATTTTATGCTTTGTTACATTGGCTATAAAGTAAATTTGTAAAAGAAATTGACTTTAGAGGAAGTTAGCTAGGTTTTCTAGTTAAATATAAAGTGAAAATGGGTTATGTAAGTTTTTTACTCGTTATTAACTTCTAAATATAAGTTCTTCTTGTAACGCTTTCTCAAGGTTATTTACTTTTTTGTTTCCTTATGTTCTATTTTTATGAAATTAAGATCATACTTTAAGCTTAATTCATCCTTTTGAAGGTCAAGTTTAATGTTTTGAATGTTTTGAATTTCTTGAATTTGGTCTATTTTTTTAATATTCCAATTATTGATATTTACCGCAATAAGAATACCGATTACGACTAAAATTATCTCGCCAACTCCGTAAATGAGATAACGAGTTAGTTTATTTACTTTCAACAACCGTAGCCTTATTTTTTGAAATATTTTATTAGTTAATTTTTTTTTAATCCCTTTAAAATAAGGGTTCACTTTACAAGGTGTTATTAGTTGTTTTTATTATAAATGATCTAAAAAGAGAGCTTTATGATGCTGAAAATGTAATAAAACAAGAACAGTACAAAGGAAAATATTATAATATTTATAATAATACTTTTAGTTTTTTCGGTTCTATGTTTTTTTCGAATTTCTTCCTATAAAATCTTCATATCAGCATTTGAAATCTCAGGAAACTCTAAATTTTGTCTAACATTGTCTTTAAATAAGCTTTCCCTTCTTTTTTGAAGTTCATATTTCAGAGTGGATTTTCTGTTTTTTGCAGCTTCTTGCCTTTTGATTAACATATTTAAAGAGCCCCATCCATCCATATGTGAATTTTAAAAATTATTACGCTACAAAATACACTTTTCAAAGATACCTTGTAATTTATCTTTAGGTTTATCAGATAAGCCAGGATGAGTTTCGTAATGCTTCTTTTGGCGATAATTTATTTAAACTGATTAGAGATTTCATTTTTAAATTACTTTCTGTATTCTTCAAAAGTACCGTCATTATAAAAAACAACAATTCTTTGAATCTTTTTGTCATAACTAGTATTGGAAGTTAACAAAGTTGGAGTAGAGGTTGGGTTGCTAATTTCTGCTTTTTTAGGGAAAGAACCTTTTCCATGAAGCAGCCAATGGATGTCAACATCATTAAATTCTGACGTTATTTTTAAAATAAAATCCAAACTTGGTTTGTTTCTTCCAGACAAAATATGTGATATACTTGAACGTTGAACTCCTATTTTATCTGCGAATAAAGAAGCAGATAATTGATGAAAATCCATTACTTTTTTTATTCTACTTGTAAATTCTAAACTGTTTATCATTGTAAATACCTATTGTATTACAAATGTAAATTAAACTTTGTAAACAAAAAAATATAATAATTTAAATATTATAACACTCTCTATTAGTATTTAATTATCACTTCATATAATCTATGTATATTATTAATATATAGATAGTTGTGTTAATTATAAACTATTATAATTTACACGTTTTATTTAATAATTAAATATGTTGCATTAAAATTGAATTTAGTTTACAAAAGTAACTATTTCATTAGAATACTGAATTTACAATTGTAACAATGACGTGTTTTACAATTGTAACATTTAAATTGGTTGCTTATTTTCAATAATGTAAATTTGTGTTTCTAAACGGTATATCAAGTGCAAATATTATCATCAGAATTATTAAAGAATATTTTTACTACTCAAAAAGAAACATCTCTTTTTGGTAAATGGATTACTTTTAAAAATATCGAAAACCTATTTTTAAAACATCAAGAAGTTTTTGAAGTTAAACAATTAGGATTTTCTGAACACAGAAGACCTATATATAAGCTAAAAATTGGTACAGGAAAAAAGAGAATTTTATTGTGGTCTCAAATGCATGGAAATGAAAGTACAGGCACAAAGGCATTATTTGATGTATTCAATTGCTTTTCTAATTGTACTGATGAGGAATTTAAAGTCATTTTAAAAGAATGTACTTTGGTTTTTATACCGATGCTAAACCCTGACGGTTCTGAGGCTTTTACAAGAGTTAATGCGAATAATATTGACTTAAATAGAGACGCGGTAGATAGACTAGCTAAAGAAAGTAATCTCCTAAGAGCTTTTTTAGAGGATTTCAATCCACAGTTTTGTTTTAATTTACACGATCAAAGAACCATATTTGGGGTAGAAGGCACTAAAAACCCAGCAACTATCTCTTTTTTAGCACCTTCAGAAGATGAAACGAGAGCTGTAACTAAAGGTAGAATTCAAACCATGAATGTTATTGTTGCCATGAATACGTTTTTGCAAAAGATTATTCCTGGTTTTGTTGGTAGATATACCGATGAATTTTATCCAACTGCAACAGGAGATAATTTTCAAAAACTTGGTTTTAATACTATTTTAATTGAATCTGGTCATTTTCCAAACGACTATCAAAGAGAAACTGCAAGAGAACATACTTTTTATTCAATTTTACAAGGATTATATCATGTTGCGACGTCCAATGATTTTAATGATTACGAGCCGTATTTTACAATACCGAATAATGCCAAACTTTTCTATGATGTTATCCATAGATATTCTAATTCAAAACAAGATGTCGCGTATCAATATAATGATGAAATTATAAATGATCAATTAGTCTCCAAATTGAATAAAGTTGACCAAAAAGACCTAAAAATGAAATTTGGACATAACGAAATCGTTTTCGAAAGCAAAAAACATTAAACTTTTCTCATTTTTTGTTCTTTTTAATTAAATTAAATTCATAGATTTACACTTTAAATTGAATAATATACAAAAAATGAAAAAATTCATCTTAGACGAAATAGATCACCAAATCTTAGACATCTTAATCGAGAACGCAAGAACACCTTTTACAGACATTGCAAAACAATTATTAGTCTCAGCAGGAACGATTCATGTGCGTGTTAAAAAAATGGAAGATGAAGGTATTATTCAAGGTTCTACCTTAACATTAAACTATGAAAAAATGGGTTATTCTTTTATAGCGCATATAGGAGTGTTTTTAGAAAAAACGTCTATGACTCAAAGTGTAATTCAAAATTTAAGGAAAATACCAAATGTAACAGTAGCATACGTAACAGCAGGAAAATATAATATTTTCTGTAAGGTAAGAGCTCAAGGAACCAATGATGCTAAAGATATTATTTATGAAATTGATGAAATACCTGGCGTTAAAAGAACCGAGACTATGATTGCCTTAGAAGAAAGTATCAATGATAAGAAAAGAATGATGCACGCAATTTTTAAAGATTTATAATCTTAAAAGTTATAAAAAATATTTAAAATCCTCATCAATTAATTGGTGAGGATTTTTTTATGGAATAAACTTCTTTATCTGTATGTTTGTCCAGTTATGTAATTTATAATTTATGAGCCAAAAAATTGAATATAATTCAAATAACAATCTAGATAAAAGTACATTATTGAAATTGTACAAAAGCATCTTAAAACCTCGTTTAATTGAGGAAAAAATGCTCATTTTATTACGTCAAGGTAAAATTTCTAAATGGTTTTCGGGTATTGGCCAAGAAGCGATCTCAATAGGAGTTACACTTGCGTTAGAAAAAGATGAATATATTTTGCCAATGCATAGAAATTTAGGTGTTTTTACAGCTAGAGAAATTCCATTATATCGATTGTTTTCTCAATGGCAAGGTAAAATGAATGGTTTTACAAAAGGAAGAGATAGAAGTTTCCATTTTGGAACACAAGAATATAATATTGTGGGAATGATTTCTCATTTAGGACCACAATTAGGAATTGCAGACGGAATTGCTTTAGCCAATAAACTAAAGAATAATAATAAAGTTTGTGCCGTTTTTACCGGTGAAGGAGGTACTAGTGAGGGTGATTTTCATGAAGCTCTAAATGTTGCTTCGGTTTGGGATTTACCCGTTTTATTTTGTGTAGAAAATAACGGTTATGGTTTATCGACACCTACATCTGAACAATTTAAATGTAAGGATATTGCTGACAAAGGAGTTGGATATGGTATAGAAAGCCATATTATTGATGGTAACAATATACTAGAAGTTTATATAAAAGTAGACGAGTTAGCTAAGAGTATTCGTAAAAATCCAAGACCTATTTTATTGGAGTTTAAAACTTTTAGAATGCGAGGTCATGAAGAAGCAAGTGGTACAAAATATGTTCCTCAAGAGGTAATAGATATTTGGGCAGCTAAAGATCCTTTAGAAAATTATCAAGAATTTTTAAAAAGCGAAGGAATTCTTTCGGAAGAAATTGAAGTTTCTTATAGAAAAGAAATAATAGATGAGATCAATGAACATCTTAAATTAGCTTTTGATGAAGAAAAAATTATTCCAAATTTAGAAACCGAGATTAATGATCTTTACAAGTCTTATGATTATCAAGCTGTAAAACCATCAACCAAAAAAAATAAGATTCGATTTGTAGATGCTATTTCTGATGGATTAAAAGCATCTATGGAAAAGCATGCTGATTTGGTTATTATGGGGCAGGATATTGCTGAATATGGTGGTGCTTTTAAAATAACGGACGGTTTTGTCGAAGCTTTCGGAAAAGAAAGAGTTAGAAATACCCCAATTTGCGAATCTGCTATTGTTTCTGCTGCTTATGGTTTATCTGTAAACGGAATGAAAGCAGTCATGGAAATGCAGTTTGCAGATTTTTCATCATCAGGGTTTAACCCAATTGTAAACTTATTAGCAAAATCTCATTATAGATGGTCTGAAAACGCAGATGTTGTTATCAGAATGCCTTGTGGTGGTGGTGTCGGAGCTGGACCTTTTCATAGTCAAACAAATGAAGCTTGGTTTACAAAAACACCTGGTTTAAAAGTAGTATACCCTGCATTTCCACAAGATGCGAAAGGATTATTAACTGCTTCAATTAATGATCCAAATCCGGTTTTGTTTTTTGAACATAAAGGATTGTATCGGTCTTTATATCAAGAAGTTTCTGAAGGATATTATACAACAGAAATTGGTAAAGCTGCTATTTTAAAGGAAGGAAATCAAATAACAATTATTAGTTATGGAGCTGGAATTCATTGGACTCTTGATATTTTAGAAAAACTTTCAGAAATTTCTATAGAAATAGTAGATCTAAGAACATTACAACCTTTAGATGTAGAAACTATTTATAAATCTGTTAGAAAAACAGGAAAAGTAATGGTAGTGCAAGAAGATTCTATGTTTGGCGGAATTGCAAGTGATATTTCTGCTTTAATTACAGAGAATTGTTTCGAATTTTTAGATGCTCCAGTAAAAAGAGTTGCAAGTCTAGATACTCCAATTCCGTTTCTATCAGATTTAGAGCAACAATACTTAGGAAAATCAAACTTAGAAAAAGCAATACAAGATTTACATAATTATTAAGTATATTTAGCATCGTAATAAAAATAAACATTCATGAATAACAAACAAATTATCTTTAAAAAACGTCCTTCAGGAGCTCCAAATTCAGATACTTGGCAATTAGAAACAAATCTTGTTCCAGAATTAGAAGAAGGAGAAATTTTAATTCAACATCATTATATTTCATTAGATCCTGCAATGCGTGGTTGGATGAATGATACAAAATCTTACATTCCGCCAGTTGCTATTGATGATGTTATGAGAGCCGGTTCTATTGGAAAAGTTGTTAAAAATAATGGAAATCCAAAATTTGAAGTTGGAGATTGTGTTACAAGCTGGGGTGGTGTGCAACAATATGCGATTACAAACGGAGATGGTTGGTATAAGGTTGATGAACGTTTAGCGCCAATGCCAATGTATATTGGAACTTTAGGAATGCCTGGAATGACGGCATATTTTGGAATTACAGAAGTTGGTAAAATTAAAGAAGGAGACATTGTATTAGTTTCTGGTGCTGCAGGAGCTGTAGGAAGTATTGTTGGACAAATTGCAAAAATTAAAGGATGTACAGTTATTGGAATTGCTGGCGGAAAAGAAAAATGCGATTATTTGATAAATGAATTAGGCTTTGATGAAGCTATAGATTATAAATCAGAAAATATTTATACTGCTTTAAAGGAAAAATGCCCAAAAGGAATTGATGTATATTTTGATAATGTTGGTGGTGTTATTTTAAACGCAGCCTTAAGTAAATTAAGAATGCATGCAAGAGTTGTTATTTGTGGTGCAATATCTCAATACAATAACAAATCTAAAATAGAAGGACCAAGTAATTACTTGTCTTTATTAGTAACTCGTTCAACTATGCAAGGTATGGTTGTCATGGATTATGTGAAAGGTTATGGTGATGCTGCAAAACAGATGGGTATTTGGATGCAAGAAGGTAAGCTAAAATCGAGAGAAGATATTTATGATGGAATAGAAAATTTCCAAGAAACATATCAGCGATTATTTTCTGGTGAAAAGAATGGTAAACTTGTTTTAAAGGTAATAGAAGAATAGCGAAGTGGAACACTTTTTTCAATGTCCACATTGTTGGGAAGAAATTTCAATGATTTTAGACGCTAGTATTCGTCAACAAACCTACATAGAAGATTGTGAGGTCTGTTGTAACCCTATAGAAATTACACCAATCTTCGAGGAAAATGAGTTGGTTGGTTTTCGATCTGAATCTTTAGAACAATAAAATATAAAATCCTGCTTTGTCAGGATTTTTTTTTGAAACTATTTCCACTAGCATTACTTTTTTTTTAGTCATATTCTCGTTCCAAATTTATTCATTCTTCATAAATTCACTCTAACTGACAACTAAAAAAGAGCCCAAACAAACCCTTCAATCAGGGCTAAACCTGTTTGAAAACTTTTTGCTATTCCTATAAATACTTTACGTTATAAAAAGAAATTCTAGATTTCGATCTTCAGAGGATTTCTCCAAGAAAATTTTTGAAACAGGCCAATCCAGTCTTTTGGAAAA
This sequence comes from Polaribacter sp., assembly GCA_051276605.1. Classification (GTDB taxonomy): domain Bacteria; phylum Bacteroidota; class Bacteroidia; order Flavobacteriales; family Flavobacteriaceae; genus Polaribacter. Next base: position 7,274 of record JBNMNZ010000026.1, read on the forward strand.
GTAGCTTTTAAAGTTAATTTTTCTAAGCTAAAAGGATGGATGAATTCTAATTTTCCTGCATGTAAAAATAAATTTTTACATCCGAAGTTTTCATCAAACATTTTATCATGGTTTTTATCTCCATATTTAGTGTCGCCAATTAAGGGATGGCTAATTTTATTCGTATGTACTCTTAGTTGATGCATTCTACCAGTTTTAGGAGATAATTCGACCAAACTATAACGTGAAGTATCATAAGGTTTTACAGGGATGTCTAATGTAATTTGCTCCAACGTTTTTAAATGTGTTAATGCTTCTTTATGCACATTTGAATCACGTCCTTTTACAGGAGAATCTATAATTTTCGAAGTAGGAGAGTGGCCTCTAAGAACTCCATAATATGTTTTCTGAATTTCAGCATTCGTAAATAATTCTTGAAATTTAGAAACATAAGTTGTCTCTTTCGTTAATAAAATAATTCCAGAAGTTTTTCTATCTAATCGATGAATAGGATATACTTTTCGGCCAGTTTTATCTAAAATTAATCGTAATAGAGATGTTTCGTCGGCAACATTTCTTGAATGATATGCGTGATGAACCAACATATTATTGGGTTTATTTACACACAGAAGATATGCATCCTCAAAAATTATTTCTAAATCCATGATTATAAATTATAGTCAAAATAAGGTTTCATATTTATGATGCTTTCTTCTTTCTAGATAAATTTAAATATTGAATCAATGCTAAGGAAATTAAACCGCATACAAAAAAACCAATAAATAAAGGTAAAGCAGTTTTATCTACAAAACCACCAATAAAGGTAGCAATTGGTACTGCCATAATTGTAGAAACAAATCCATTAATTGCAGCTCCAACACCAGCAATATGTCCAATTGGTTCCATTGCTAATGCTCTTGTGTTACCGAATAAAAACCCAAGAGCAAAAAACTGTAACCAAAAAAAGGTTATTAAAACATAGATGCTAGGGTTACTCTCTCCTGCATATAAAAGTATATAAACAATAGGAATAAGTGTAAAAACAGTAGTAAAAATACTAACAAGTTTAAACATTCCTAACTTAACAACTAAAGTTCCGTTTAAAAAAGTGGCAAAACCGACACCAATTGCAAGACCTGCAAAAATAAAAGGAAACTCTTCTTTTAGGTTATATTGTTGCTCGAATATTACTTGACTAGCACTTAAATAGACCATAAAAGAACCCGTAATAAAGCCAGAAAAGAAGGTGAAAATTACCGCATTTTTATGTTTTAGAAACTCTTTAGTACCTTCAATAAAAAGGGAGAATTTAAACTTTTTTCGATGCGCTATCTTTAATGTTTCAGGTTGTCGTTTCCAAACCCAAATCATTGTAAAAAACCCAAATATTAACTGACTGTAAAAAATAGATTTCCAACCGTATAAATCTAGCATTAGTTTTCCGATTGCAGGAGCAACTACAGGTACTAGAATAAAAATCACCACAATAAAAGACATTACCTTAGCCATATGATTACCACTAAAACGATCTCTAACCATAGCTATACTTATAGTTCTTGGTGCAGAAAGTCCTATTCCTTGTAAAACTCTACCAACAATCATCATTTCTAAACTAGTCGCAAAAACACATACTAAACTAGCCAAAGCAAAAATTATAAAGCCTACATATATAACAGGTTTTCTACCAAAGCTATCAGATAAAGGTCCAGAAATAAGTTGCCCGAAACCTAAACCTAAAAAAATCATAGTTATAAATAACTGATTATTTTTAGGATCTACAATATGTATTGTTTTGCTTATGTCTGAAATTGCAGGTAATAAAGCATCGATAGATAATGCAACTAATGACATTAAAGATGCCATCACGATTATAAATTCTAATTCTGATTTCTTTTTTATTTGCATTCGTCAAAAGTAGTTTTATCATTTGGTTTAGGGACTTATTGTTGTATAAAAAAGGTTTGCAAATTGCAAACCTTTTTTATGCTTTAAAATTAGATAAGATTATTCTCTACCAATATTATTGATTGCGTGATCATTTCCAGTTCCTTTTGGGTTGTTTCCCCATTTGTTAAGACCGTTTTCACTATCTGTACATAATAATACTATTAACCAGATAGGCCCAACTAAAGGTATTAATGAAATAAAGTACCACCATCCACTTTTACCAATATCATGCAACCTTCTAACGGTTACTGCTAGACCAGGTATTAATGTAGCCAAAACATATAATAGGTAGAGCCATCCATAAGTAATTAATGGAGAAAAAGATAAACCTAACAAAGAGTCTAAAAGGATTGCTACAAAAGCAAAGATAATTTGAAATAATATAAACATCCAATATTCTTTACGTCTTGCTCTTCCTTTAAAATCTGCGTACTGTTTTAAAACTTTTAGATACCAATTCATTTTTTGTTTTTTAGTTAGTTTCTACAATATATGATAAAATAAATTATTTACTATTATATTTTTATTTATAAAAATCTGATTACTAGTTGTTTTTATTTATATCCTAATAAAATCAACAATACCTAATTAATAAAAGGTAAAAGATTAAAAAGAAAGATGAATTTTTTTATGGGGCTAACATTTAACCCTCTTTATAAAACAGCTAAACTTGTTATCAAAAATCGATAAATAATAAAAAAGCATCTTTCAAATAATGAAAGATGCTTTTTAAATCTATATAATTATTGAGATTTATCTCGTAATTGTTTGTTTTCTATCTGGACCAACGGAAACTATAGATACAGGGACACCAGTTTCTTTTTCAATAAAAGCAACATAGTCTAATAAGTTTTGTGGCAATTGATCTGCAGAAGTCATTTTTGTTAAATCTTCGTTCCAGCCTTTAAATTCAGTATAATTTACAGAAACATTTTCTGGTTCTATATTGTAAGGTAAGTGGCTAATTTCTTTTCCTTTATAATTGTATGTAGTAC
>JBNMNZ010000027.1:0-10119 GCA_051276605.1 Polaribacter sp.
CGTTGTCCAACAGCTGCTGTTGCTCAAGAAATTTGTGCTAACGGAATAGATGATGATGGCGATGGATTAATTGATTGTGAAGACCCTGTCTGCTCAGGGTATGGAAGTTGCCCCACAACCTCAAGTAGTTCAGGAGGCAATGAAGGAGGTTTAGAAAGTAACAATCGACTCTCTAATAAAATTAGTCAAAGAAACTATAATCGAGCAAAAATCAATTATAGATTTGATAAAGACGTAGCTAAAAGAGTCACAAAGTCTTCAAATTATGCGCAAAGAAGTAAAAGTTCAAGTTTTAAATTGCAAAACTTCATTCCGCTCACAGTGATTAATGAGGATTATGTTGTCGATTCCACTCCTATAGATTTATTAGGAATCACTAATGCAGTAGACGTATATTCTGTTGATTATATTAAAAATGAAGAATCCATAGCCTCTATTTTAGCTTTAAAAACTGAAAATGGTGTTTATGAACACACCAAATATATTTGTGATCGATTATTAGGAGCCGAACTAATTTCTGTTTCGAATATAGAAATAAATGGATATAGTTTTATTAAGTCTATCATTAGAAACACCAATAATGCTATTGAGTTTGTATTAAGCCTTTCAGCAAAAGTTACAAATAACGAAGAAAATTTTTCAATCGAAAGCCACTGGAATATAGATAAATATGAAAAAAACATTAGCTTTTATAATTTTCAAATTTGGTCAAGTTCAATAGACGATTTAGTATTATTAGGAGAAGAAGTTATTAACTTATTAGATATTGAAAAACCAATTTTTGATTATAATAATTCAACCCCTCCAACTGTCTTTGTTCGAAAAGGCCGGTATTTTAATGGAAACTTAAAGTTGCAAATTGTTAATACTAATGCAAGTGAAACAATCTCTTTTGTGGCTGGATTAAGACAAACGGAAACAAGTACAGTCGAAAATTTAACTTCTTCAATTAATTTAAACAAAGATTATTTAATCGATTTAGAGTTGCCGACAGGAAGTTTATTTGACATTGGTTTTAGGATTAGTGATGGTTTAGCTACACCAGATGATTTATTTATGTCTGATGGACCATGGGGATATGATGATTCTGCCTTAAGTTCAAGTATTCATAATTTTTTAATTGAACCTAATGAAACCATTTTTGAAACTGATGAGTTTCCAATTGAAAGAAATGTGTCTATAGAAGCAAAAACAAGTGAATATATTGCAGTATACAGAGCTTTAACACCTCGATTTAACCCAGTCAATTTATCAGATTACAACAGCCTTAAACTAAACGCAAAAGGAACAGGAAGCTTACAAATAACATTCGTTAAAAAAAGTATCCTTAACTGGGAAGATCAGTATAAAACTACGGTTCAATTAACTGATGAAATTCAAAATTTCCATATTTCTTTTTCAAATTTTCACTCTACAATAGGATCTGAATTAGTAATGGATGATTTGGTTACTATCGTATTTACTATGATTTCTGAAAATGGAGCATTAGTCACAAAGCAGATGACAATAGAAGATATTAGATTTTCTGAAGAAAATAATGAAATCAGTACGACGAATAATGATTTTAACAAATTGTACGCAATACCTAATCCAATAGAGTCGAATACTAATATTCATTTTACTGCAAATCAATCTGAAGATATCGTATTTTTAGTATATGATCAATTAGGGAGACTAGTATTGCAAAACAATTTTAAAACTTCTCTAGGCAAAAACCAATTAATACTGAATAGACAAAATTTAAGGAGTGGATTATATTTCTGCCTGATAAAAAACTCAACAATCAATTACAATCCTTTGAAGTTATTGGTTAAATAAATGGCTGATGATGAGTAAAAAAGGCAAAAGACAAATCTTTTGCCTTTTTTACTCATCATAATTTAAAATGTGAGGTTATTTACTTGCTACAATTAACTTAAGAACAATTTTTTTTAACTGTCAGGCTGTAGTGTAGTCCTCACTATTCTAGGACACCACTAAATTCGACAAATAATTATTAAGGTTAGATTTGACGAAAAATTAAAATTATAGTCTTCTCTAAAGAAGCGATTGAATCACTAGATATAGTAGTTCCTCATCGGTTTTACATGTTATGCATACTTAATTTCAACACCGTTTTTTTGCCAGTTCATAAAAGTCTTAGAAACAAACTCTGGGCCAATATCATATCTCACATCTTAAGGTTTTGCCCTTTCTTCTTTTAGAATTTCTAATGTTTCGACAGCAACTCTTGCCAAGTCTGAGAAGCCTACATTTAAAGCAAGTGCCTCATGGTTGCGATGGTCAATAAAACTAAACTGATGCGTTTTTTAACGTCGTTGAGGGTGTTACTCATAAAATCCACACATCACCCTGCTGGGCTTTAAAAGTTGGCTTAAGGGTTGTTTTAATGGCTTTCTCTATTTACATCTTGAAAAGATGAAAGCTTTAACCCCCAACACACTAGAATTTCTGGTTAGTCTAAAGCTTTTTGTATTGAGCCGGTATTTGAAGATGGTAACATTCCAATGAATTATTCAAGCTCCTAGGATCTTATTTGAAGAAGTCACTTTTTTGAATAAGATAGTCTACTTTCTAAAAATGGGTTTTTTAAATAAATACCATTTAAATCGAAATCCAATTTCTGCAAATGTAAAACCGGCAGCTGTTGCAGATGCAATATTACTATTCGTTCCATAAATGTTGACTAAACAACGCTCTGAAAATTTATACCCTACTTTACCATGAAATCTATAGGTGCTTTGACTATCATAATCTTCTATATACTGCAATCCAAAAGCCGCAGTTAACTCATAAAACCACTCCTTAGGTTTCGTTATTACTTCATCTTTAATCAAGTTAATAAAAATTTCACCTGCATTAAACTCTTTTGGACTAAAATAAATAATTGGAACTTGATTTTTAAATGTGATATATTGATAATTTAATCCTGCTTTCAAACTTGGTTTACTACATATATTGTAATATAAAGAAGTGAAAAACAGGTTTCTAACATTGTCATCATTTTGTGAAGTAAAATAATACTGTGTAAACCAACCTAATTTAAAATTAGTACTTAGATTATAATTTACAAAAAAGTTATTCATTACAATTTCTCGGGCTAATAATTCAGCATTAAAATTTTGAATTTCCCGTTTATAACTTAAATCTAATGTTTGTAGTTTAAATGGCCTTACGTTAAGAGAAAGATTAGCTAAAAGTTGATTGTACTTGTTATTTTTAGAATTTACAGAAATAATCCCTGCTGTACCTTTAAAAATGGCGTTTGGTAAAATTTGATATGATATTCCACCATTAACACCATTTGAAGTAGCACTATTATTAGTAACATCATTCGCTGTGGTTCTGTAATTATGGCTTCCTAACAATTTAAATTTAGTTGAGAATGGGACTTCTACAGTATTATTAATAGCAAATGCTTTGTTATCGCCATTGTCAACAGTGTACCCAGCTTTAATTTCGTAAAATGGTGTAAAGGTTGTGTTGAGGTTTTTTATAAAGTTTAATGCATCTTTTTGGTTGTCATAAAAAGTCAATGTATTTTCGGCAGATTTATAGGCATCATCATAATATCCTAAGGCCTTTAAAGCATTTGCTTTCCCTAAGTTACCATCAAAAGAGATACTGTCATTTATTAAAACTCGATTGTAACCTTTTAGGCTACTTTTAAAATTACTTTTGTAAAGGTTCAACGTAGCCTGCAAAACTAAAATCCAATTTTTATTCGGTTGTTCTTTTAGCAAAGTATCGATTAGCTCTTCAGATTGTTTATATTTCTTATTCCAGATTAATGCTTGAATGTAACGCTCTTGTGTTTGTTTGATATCTGACGATTTTTTTAGAACTGGTATAATATCATATGCTTTTCGACTGATAATTAGAGCCTCTTTATCTTTATCCTTTAAATGTGACACTAACGCTAAACCATTTAATGCCGTAACTTTATTATCACCATTTTCTGCTAACAAATTATAAGTTGCTTTGGCATCGTCTAATCGATTGGCAATTAAATACAAGTTTGCTAGGTTTAATAAGCTCTCTTTATCATCAATAAAAAGAGCTAGGTTTTCTTTTAACAACGCTTCAGCTTCATCATACTGTTGGGCTTGTTGTTTTTGGTAAGCATAACCTAAATACATGTACTTTTTAGAGTTTAATGCATTTGGATTCCCTGGCAAAATAGCTAACGCTTTATTCACATAAAGTAAAGCACCTTCATATTCCTTTAAATTAGACAATGTGTTTGCATAACCTAATAAAGCGGGAAAACTTTCAGAATCTTCTTCTACCAATCCTTCAAAATAGGCTTTAGCCTTTAGGAAGTTACTATTCCATAATAAAGATTCTCCATAATTTAATTTCACTTCAAAATCAGAAGGATAATCTGCTAACAAATTGGTGAAAAGCATCTTTGCTTGTTCTGACTTTCCGTTTAGTCCAGTAGCACGAGCATAACATAACCGTGCAGTTCTATTATGTGGATGTCCTTCTAATATTTTTTCAAAAAATTTTTCCGCTTGCAGGTATTCACCCGTTTCTAAATAAGTGTATCCTTCTTGCATATCTTGGGAGAATATAGAGAAAGAATAAGAGACAAAAAATAGTAATAAATAAGATTTAATTTTCATTACGAGTTTTTAGTTACTGCAAGTTAAGCATTAGTATTCAATCATTTACCTGTAGGAACTGTCTTCTGGTCGAAATTTTCATGTTACCTAGAGATATACAGAGGATATTTGTTGTATATGTACAAATAATAATCACTAAAAACAAACTATTATGGCGTTGCAAATTTTAGAAAAAAATGGAACTTTTGAATTATACGGAAATTTAAACACAAAAACGTCGCGCTTGTTTATTATACATTTCGAATATTTAATAAATACTTTAAAAAATGTAACCATAAATATTGATAAAATAAAAGCAATCGACCCCAGTGGATTCGAGGCGTTTAAAACACTTATTGCCATTTCTTTAAAAAATAAAGGCATCTTATATATCATTGGAAAAGGATGTAAAGACATATATGCTAATAATAGCAAAACATTTGCTGCTTACGAATAACAAAACATTATACCAAGATGTATTTAGTTTCAGTTTTAAAAAGAAATCATATTTCTCAAGAACAGTTATTTATGCTAAGTGTTTTGGTTGTAAATGGAGGGAATTATTTATATAACCTTATTCTTGGACGTATATTGGGTCCAGAGCAATTTGCAGATGCTGCCGTATTAATTACATTTTTATTAGTATTATCTTTTGTAGCGATGAGTTTTCAATTAGTCACTGCTAAATTTTCGGTTGTTTTTGAAGACAATTTATTTACAAGTTTTATTTCAAAAGTCTATAAAAATGCTATCATAGCAGGAATTAGTCTTGGAGCTTTAATTATTATCTTTTCAAAACAGTTACAAGAAATCTTTAATACTGCCTCATCGAGCATGTTTGTTGTTTTTGGTATCGGGGTACCTCTCTATTTTTTAATGAGTGTAAATAGAGGTGTTTTTCAAGGAAAAAAAGCATTTAAGCACCTATCAATTACCTATCAAGCTGAAATGTTAAGTAGATTACTAATAACATTAGGTTTAATCTTTCTATTTAATATACAATCATCACTAGTAATAGCAATTGGCATTTTAATCTCTTTTGGTTTTGGATTAATACCATTTAAGTTTGAAAATCTAAGCTTTAGAAGCTCTTATATTATCGAAGCTAGTCAATCAAAACTAGTAAGAAACTTTTTTATAATCACAGCGTTTTATGAATTCACTCAAATCATAATTAATAATAGTGACATACTTTTAGTAAAACACTATTTTGAATCATACGAAGCAGGACTGTATGCATCATTAGCGTTAATTGGCCGTATCGTATATTTTATTGCATGGATGTTTGTCATGTTATTATTACCAACAGTCGTTCAACTTAGAAAAGAAGGAAAGCCTACCGCTCCAATTTTATTTAAATACGTAGGCTATATAGCCACGATAGCCTCCGTTATTATTTTATGTTCCTCATTGTTTCCCCAAACAGTAATTACCATACTGTTTGGAAAAAGTTATTTAATAATTGCCCCCTTACTTTGGAAATACGCTCTAGCAACTGGATTGTTTGCTGTCTCAAACATTTTTGCATATTACTATTTATCACTAGATAGATTTATGCCTGTCGTATTTTCAGGAGTTTTTGGCATGCTTCAAATGGTACTGGTCATTTTCTTTCATGAAAGTTTAGAACAAGTAGTCCATATGCAAATTATAGCTATGATATTTTTACTCGTTTTCCAAATTATTTATTTTGTTTTAGATTCTAAAACGCAATTAACAAAAGTTAAATGTTCAGATGAACAAGATTGGGAATGGCATAATGAATCTATGTAAGACCCTCAATTTTACTAAGCTTTACAACGCAAGTTTATAATATAATAAAAACGAAACTTATGAGACTCGCAATACTAACTGCATACCCACCAAGTAAGGTAACATTAAATGAATATGCATATCACTTAGTAAAGCATTTTAGACAAAAAGAGGGTGTCACAGAAATAATATTATTAACAGACAAAACTGAGGGTGAAAAAGACATTTCTTTTACAGAAGAAGGATGTAAAATAAAAGTAAAAGAGTGTTGGGAGTTTAACGGCTATTTAAACCTAATCAATGTTACAAAAGCTATTAATAATACGCAACCAGACGCAGTCTTATTCAATTTACAGTTCATGAAGTTTGGCGACAAGAAAATCCCTGCTGCTCTGGGTTTACTGTTACCTATAGTCTGTAAATTAAAACGTATTCCAAACATCGTATTATTGCATAATATCTTAGAAGTAGTTGATTTGGACTCTGCTGGTTTCACATCAAATAAATTATTACAAAAAACATATGAATTTATAGGGACCACATTAACAAAATTAATGTTACAATCAGATAGAGTTGTAGTAACCATGCAAAAATATGTTGATATTTTAGAGAAAAAATACAGTGCTAAAAATGTTTCTTTAATTCCACATGGAACTTTTGAAGTTTCAAAAGAAAAACCGGATTTTTCAATTACAAATAAACCTTTGCAAATTATGACATTCGGAAAATTTGGCACTTATAAGAAGGTGGAAGATCTAATTGAAGCAGTTGAAAAAGTAAGAAGAACAACGGGATTAGATTTAGAAGTTGTTATAGCAGGAACAGACAATCCAAATGTAACGGGATATTTAGCAAAAGTTCAAGAAGATTATAAACATGTAACACAATTACGATTTACTGGCTATGTTGAAGAGGAAGATGTCTCTTTGCTATTTAAAGAGAGTGCTGTTGTTGTATTCCCATACACATCTACAACAGGAAGTTCTGGTGTCTTACATCAGGCCGGCAGTTACGGTAAAGCCGTTGTAATGCCTGATTTAGGAGATTTAGCCTTATTAGTTAAAGACGAAGGCTACCAAGGTGAGTTTTTTGAGCCCAATAGTATTGAAAGCTTAGCATTAGCAATTGAAATTCTAGTGACAAATGATACACATAGGCTAAATATTGCTAAAGCAAATTATAAAGCTGCTACTGCCTATCCAATGGAAAAAATAACCAACATGTATTTAAATAAATTTAATCAAATTAGAAATAAAAATGCACCTCACAAAACAATTGTATCAGAATCTGTTACTATTGACCAATGAATCTAAAAGCTGCTTTTTTTGTCCCACTAACATCAATAAACCCAAATCGCTTTTGAACATTTTTACGCCAGGGAAGACTACCTACAACTTTCTTTGGCACTAGTTCAAAATCATATAAAGTCCAAGACATAAATTGTAAGTTATTTACTGCAATTATTTCTTGGGCTTTTTTATGATAGTTTGCCTGATCTATTTCCGAACTTCCAAAAGGTTTCCAAATACCATTATAGGAAGACATCCCAAATTCTTGTAATACTATAGGCTTTTCACCTACTTCTTTTTTAAGACTTTGAATTGCGAAATCTAAGGTTTCTATATCTTCATAATAATGAAACGACACAAAGTCTACTTTATCTTTTAAAATAGATGCACTTTGCACATTGGACCAACCAATAGTTACAGGGTGTTGATCATCTAAAGACTTTACCAAGTCTATCATGCTATCTAACCAAGAAACAACATTGCTTTTTCCTCTAGATTTAAAATCTAAATTTGGCTCATTTTTTATATCCCAGGCCATAAGGGCATTATGATTTTTAAAGGTAGAAACAATCTTTACTACGTGACGCCGATTTAAGGTCCAATTTAACACAGAATAATCACCATAAAAATCAAATAGAGTTATAATAACTTTTAAATTATTATCTTCTGCAATATCTAAGGTTCGCTTTAGTTTTTTAAGCTTTTTAAGATTGACATTCGCTTTACCAAAATCTTCGTATTGCACAAATAAGCGTATGCTATTTAAGCCAGCTTCATTTATAATATTAAAATCTTTTGCAACAATAACTTCATCAAATTCATCTCCAAACATATTCCAAGGAGTTGCTTGAGGATAATAATTAATTCCTTTTATGTTTAGATGTTTAACTGCCTTTAGATTAAATTCGGGTTTAAAAATTTCATTTTTTTCTTTAACCAAATGTCTAATTCTCCAAAAACCATCTTCTAATAAGAAGATAATTTTGTAGGTAGATTTTTCTGTAGCTTCCAAAATTAGTTTTTTACCCTTAAAAACACGTTTATATTCTACAACATCTTTATCGGTGATAACTGCTAATTGACCATCTTCACTAAAAAAGTCTAGTGTTGGATGATGATTTAGAGTTGTAGATTCGACAGTAACATCTTCCTTACTATTTAATTCTATAAAAGAGAAAATATTTTCACGAGCATTATCTGTATAATAATCTTTAACACCTATAGTTGTGTTCGTCTTATAAGCCAGAAGTTTTACATACCATGCATCCAAATAATCATTCTCTATTTGCTTTAAAACCAATTGATCCATTGGTCTGCCTTCATTGTTTAATGGTGACCAAATAAATTCCGGGGTATATTGCTCTATTTTTTTTAGTTTAGTATGTAGCATACTACTTCTATCTGCACCAGTATTTAAATAGGCAAATAATGAGCTAATACCCGAAATAATAATTACAACAATTAGAATGTATGTCCCAATTAGAATGCTACGGATTATATTTTTATTCATGTTTACCAAAGTCTTTTAGAATGAAATGTTTTCTCTAAACCTGCAGTTTTCACTATTATCGTATAATCATCATTATTATAGATATATGATTTTAAATTGAAATTCACCAATCCTTCAAACGAAGTTTTAGTTTCAGTTTTAAAAAGCCTATTGTATTTATAAATTAAAAGGGTAACCTTAATTCCATCTGGAATTATTTGCTTCATAAAACTCTGTAGAGGACCAACAGTTATATCTCTATTGTTTTCTGAAAACGCAACCTCAAAACTTTTAATAACTTGTTTGTACTTCAAAATAATTAATTCACTTTCAGCCATTCCATCAACATATGCCTTAACACTCCATTGAGTTTCATAGTCAGGGTGAATCATTTTAGAAGTAGCAACTCCATTGATAGTAGCGCCTGAAGATTTTAAAATATTTCCTTTTTCATTGGTAATAAAAAAAGTAACATACGTGGCATCAGCAACAATATTGTTGTGTTTATCAACTATAACAGAGGTAGTGAATGTTGTTACCTGATTGCCATCAGCATAACCATGAGGACGTGCAGCAGAAATTTTAAAATCGATTGGAATTGCTGGAAAAACAGTAACTGAAAATTCTTTAGAATTAGTGCCCAATGACTCAGAAGATACGAATATGCGACCACTTTCTTTTTGGGAATAAATGTTCTTATAAGAGATTAAATCTTCAGTAAAGATCACTTCATTTTCTTCTGAATTTAAAAACTGATGCTTTGCTAGAACAAGTGTGTTATCAGGAAAGGGATTGTCTAAGGAATCTGTTGGGATAACAACTAACATTGTATAGTCTGTTCCTCCAGCTTCAATACTTGGCGGCCCAATGTATGTTTCCATTGATGAAACTTCTTTTTTTGAGCGTATCTGGAGTTTACCAGACATTAATGAACCTTCATAAATTAGTTTCCAATTTACTACTCCAATTTTGCTGCTTATAC
>JBNMNZ010000028.1:0-10070 GCA_051276605.1 Polaribacter sp.
AAGTAAATCACAGTAAAATAAATGTTTTAAATATTTGGAAAGAGGAAGTTGCCATAGAACTTGGTAAAACAACCAAAATTTCTGGTGAATATGCAGCGAAATCTCTAGCCTCTGCCGTAGAACATTTAAATGAAAATAAGATTGATGTGCTACTTACTGCACCAATCAATAAAGAAAATATACAATCAGACACCTTTAATTTTCCTGGTCATACAGAGTATTTAGAGGCGAACTTAGAAGGTAAGAGTTTAATGATTTTAATGACTGATGAATTGCGAATAGGCTTAATTACGGGGCATATTCCAATCGCTAAAGTTGCAGAATCGATTACTCCAGAGTTGATTAAAAGCAAGATTGAAACGATGCACGAGTCATTGATGAAAGATTTTGGAATTAATAAACCCAAAATTGCTGTTTTATCTTTAAACCCACACTGTGGAGATAAAGGTGTTATCGGTAAAGAAGATGATGAAATTATTAGACCTACTATTTTAGAGATAAAAGAAACAGGTAAATTAGTTTTTGGACCTTATGCTGCAGATGGTTTTTTTGGTTCTGAAACGTATAAGCAATTTGATGGTGTCTTAGCAACGTATCACGATCAAGGTTTAGCGCCATTTAAAGCATTATCTTTTGGTAAAGGAGTTAATTTTACAGCGGGTTTAAGTCATATTAGAACTTCACCAGATCACGGAACAGGTTATGAAATTGCAGGGAAAAATACAGCAAATTCATCCTCATTTACAGAAGCTTTGTTTACTGCAATTCAAGTTTTTAAAACTAGAAAAGAGTATTTAGAGCTCACTAAAAGTCCTTTAATTTAAATAAATAAATAAAGGATGTTTTTTTTTGATATAAAATATTGCAGAAATACTTTTTTTTGTATATTTGCCGGCTCAATTGATGTTTGATAATGAAATACTTGAAACAGTTCGACATACAGTTTGTAGGATTAAAAGAAGGAAATCATCTGTTCGATTATACAATTGATAATAAGTTCTTTGAGGCTTTTAATTTTGATGAATATATAAGTTCATCAATAGAAGTTTCGCTAACATTCGTAAAAAAAAGCACATTACTTGAGCTGGTTTTTACTGCAGAAGGTACTGTTGAAGTTCCTTGTGATTTAACCAATGAGTTATTTCATCAAGAAGTTTCATCAGAATTACCATTAGTAGTAAATTTTGGATCAGTATATAATGACGATAATGAGGAAATTTTAATATTGCCTCACGAAGCATATGAGTTTAATGTTGCTCAGTTTATTTATGAAATGATTGTTTTAGCAGTTCCGAATAAAAGAATCCATCCAAAAGTATTAGATGGCACTATGGAATCTAAAGCAATTAATAAATTAAAAGAACTAACAATAAAAGAAGAAAACCCTGTAGTAAATACAGACCCAAGGTGGGATAAATTAAAGAATTTAATAACAGAAAAAAAGACATAAAATGGCACATCCTAAAAGAAAAATATCCAAAACAAGAAGAGATAAAAGGAGAACACATTATAAAGCATCTTATCAACAGATAGCTACAGATCCAACAACTGGAGAATCTCACTTATATCACAGAGCTCACTGGCATGAAGGAAAACTTTATTACAGAGGACAAATTGTTTTAGAATCTGCATCTGCTGCCGCAGAAGCTTAGAAACAAGCATCTATAAATACACGAAAACCCTCAATTTTGAGGGTTTTTTTACGTTTTTTAAGTAAGTACTATCTCTTTTGATGATTTTTACTTAAAAAAGTGAAATATTTTTCACTACTTTTGATTTTCCAAATCACTTGGTAACAAAAAATTATTATGACAAAAATCACTGCAGCAATTACAGCAGTTGGGAAATATGTTCCTGAATATGTTTTAACTAATAAGGAGTTAGAATCTTATGTAGATACTAATGACGAATGGATTACTTCTAGGACAGGAATTAAAGAAAGAAGAATTCTAAAAGGCGAAGGATTAGGTACTTCATACATGGCAATAAAATCTGCAGAAGATTTAATCCAAAAATCTAACATAAACCCTGAAGAAATAGATTTGGTAATTGTAGGTACTGCAACTCCAGATTTACCAGTAGCATCAACAGCAGCATATGTAGCTTCAGAAATTGGTGCAATAAATGCTTTTTCATATGATTTACAAGCGGCATGTTCTAGCTTTTTATTTGGGATGTCTACCGCAGCGAGCTATATAGAATCTGGGAGGTATAAAAAAGTGCTATTAATAGGCGCTGATAAAATGTCTTCTATTCTAGATTATACGGATAGAGCAACTTGTATTATTTTTGGTGATGGAGCAGGTGCTGCTTTATTTGAGCCAAATAATGAGAATTTAGGTTTGCAAGATGAGTATTTAAGAAGTGATGGAATAGGGCGAGATTTCTTAAGAATTGAAGCAGGTGGATCTATAATGCCACCCACTGAAGAAACAGTAAAAGAAAAAAAGCACTTTGTTTATCAAGAAGGAAAAACTGTTTTTAAATACGCAGTTTCTAATATGGCCGATGTTTCAGAGAAAATGTTAACAAGAAATAACCTTACAGAAGAAGATATTCAATGGTTAGTACCACATCAAGCAAATAAAAGAATCATTGAGGCAACAGCAAAAAGAGTTGGTGTTGGTTCAGAAAAAGTAATGATGAATATCCAAAGATATGGAAACACAACATCAGCTACTTTACCCCTTTTATTAGCAGACTATGAAAATCAATTAAAAAAAGGAGATAATTTAATTTTTGCCGCATTTGGAGGTGGTTTCACTTGGGGAGCTATTTATTTAAAATGGGCGTATAATTCTTAAAAAATAATCAACTAAATAGTAAGAAGCATGGATATTAAAGAAATTCAAAATCTTATAAAGTTTGTAGCAAAATCTGGCGCTAGCGAGGTAAAGTTAGAAATGGAAGATATAAAGATTACAATTAAAACCGGTTCTGAAAGAACAGAAACTACAATTGTTCAAGCAGCTCCTGTAGTAGGTTTACCTCAAGTTGCAGCACCAGTTACTGCATCGTCAGCAGCAGAACCTTCTGCACCTGTAATAGTAGATAATGATGATTCTAATTATATTACAGTAAAATCTCCAATTATTGGAACTTTTTACAGAAAATCATCTCCAGACAAACCAAATTTTGTTGAAGTTGGTACAGATATAAATATTGGTGATACAGTTTGTGTAATTGAGGCAATGAAATTATTTAACGAAATTGAATCTGAAGTTTCAGGTAAAATTGTTAAAGTTTTAGTGGACGACTCTTCTCCGGTAGAATATGATCAACCATTATTTTTAGTAGATCCATCTTAATTTAGATGTTTAGGTTTCTAGATTTTTTAAATGCTTTATTTTTAAAAAATTCAACAATCCAATTTTCTAACGAACTAATTTAACAAAGATGTTTAAAAAAATATTAATTGCCAATAGAGGTGAAATCGCACTACGTGTAATTAGAACCTGTAAAGAAATGGGCATAAAAACAGTCGCTGTTTATTCTAAAGCAGACGAAGAAAGCTTGCATGTTAGATTTGCTGATGAGGCTGTTTGTATTGGTCCAGCTCCTAGTAGTGAGTCTTATTTAAAAATGTCTAACATTATAGCAGCTGCAGAAATTACAAATGCAGATGCTATTCATCCAGGATATGGATTCTTATCTGAAAATGCTAAATTTTCTAATTTATGTGAAGAACATAACATAAAGTTTATTGGAGCTTCAGGTAGAATGATTGATCAAATGGGAGACAAAGCCAACGCAAAGTCTACGATGATAGAAGCAGGCGTGCCATGTGTGCCTGGATCTGAAGGTATAATTGCTGACTTTGAAGAATGTGAGAAGTTAGCATTAGAAACAGGTTATCCTGTGATGCTTAAAGCTTCTGCTGGAGGTGGAGGTAAAGGAATGCGTGCTGTTTGGAAATATGAAGACTTAAAAGAAGCTTGGGATTCTGCAAGACAAGAAAGTAAAGCTGCCTTTGGAAATGATGATATGTACATGGAAAAGCTGATTGAGGAGCCAAGACATATTGAGATTCAGATAGTTGGAGATTCTTATGGGAAAGCTTGTCATTTGTCAGAAAGAGATTGTTCTGTACAAAGACGTCACCAAAAATTAACAGAAGAAACACCTTCTCCTTTCATGACAGATGAATTGAGAGAGAATATGGGTACTGCAGCTGTAAAAGCGGCAGAATACATTAAATATGAAGGTGCTGGAACAGTAGAGTTTTTGGTTGATAAACACAGAAATTTCTACTTTATGGAGATGAATACTCGTATACAAGTAGAGCATCCAATTACTGAAGAAGTTGTGAATTACGATTTAGTTCGTGAGCAAATTTTAGTAGCAGCGGGAGTTCCAATTTCAGGAAAAAATTATTACCCACAATTGCATTCTATAGAATGTAGAATTAATGCTGAAGACCCTTATAATAACTTTAGACCTAATCCAGGAAAAGTTACTACTTTTCATGCCCCTGGTGGTCATGGAGTAAGAATGGACACGCACGTGTATGCAGGCTATATGATTCCGTCAAATTACGATTCTATGATTGCAAAATTAATTGTGACTGCTCAAACAAGAGAAGAAGCAATTAATAAAATGAAACGTGCTTTAGATGAATTTGTAATTGAAGGAATTAAAACAACAATCCCTTTCCACAGGCAATTAATGGATCATCCAGATTATGTTGCGGGTAATTACACAACTAAATTTATGGAAGATTTTGTAATGAAACCTTAAAATAAAAGATAGTTTAAATAAAATATTAAAATAGAGAATACACTTATGTATTCTCTATTTTTTTTATCTTTAACCTAAAAATGTTTTAGAATGAAAATTGACGGGATTGATAAAATTATTATAAAAAGATTAGTAAAAGACGCCAGAACCCCTGTATTAAGCATTGCTAGAGAAGTAGGTATTTCTGGAGCGGCAATTCATCAGCGTTTAAGAAAATTGGAAAAATCTCAATTAATTGACGGTTATAAAATGGTGTTAAATCCTAAATCTTTAGGATATACAACAACAGCTTTTGTTGGTGTTTTTTTAGATTCTTCTAGTTTATATTCTTCAGCAATAAAAAGATTAAAAGAGATTCCTGAGGTTATAGAAAGCCATTATACAACAGGTAATTACGCAATCTTCATCAAGATTTTATGTAAGAATAATGAAGGTTTAATGCATCTTTTAAATAAGGATATTCAAAGCATTAAAGGTGTTTCTAGAACTGAAACTTTTATTTCATTAGATCAACAGATTGATAGGCAGATACATATTTGAGAATAAACAGCTAATGATATATTAAGTTACCTTTTTAGTAATAGGAGAAGCATCATAAAAAGGGTTAGTGTTTGAAAAAGGATTAAAAAAGGTGAATAGCACATTTTATCTTATCTTTTCAAATATAATTGATGTCGAAGAGAATAGTGTTCTGGGAAGACAAGATCTGGTTCTTATAGGTAGAGGAAATTAATGAAGAAACTTAACTTTTTATAGGTTATTCAAACGTTACTTTTTAGTTACTCATCGAACTTAAGAAGCCAATAAGCGAATTATAAAAAGATAAATTATAAACTATTGTTTCTTTGAGTGATAACAATTATAAGTTGGGGGATTTATAAATTGTATAAGGGCTGTTTTACAGCCCTTTTTTTTATTCAATTGTAAGATTGATTTCAGATAATAATTCTAACCCAAATATAGAGTGTATTTCTTTATTGCATCTACATAAGCTTTAATTCCATTATTAATACTTCTTGTTAGGTTTAAACTCTCATCTCAATATGAGTAATTATTTAAAATCCTGTTTTTACTAAATCATCAATTAAAAGGACTAATTTTAGGCCTTAAAAATAAAATAATGGTTAAAAAAGCAATTACCTTTTTATTGATATCGATCTTATTTGTAAATTGTAAAAAGGATAAACCAATCGTATTATCTTCCTCTAATTATGGGGATATTATCAATCAAGAATTTACTGGTGATTTAGCTTTTAATACGACTTCTTTTGTTGAAAAATATTGGAGAATTGTTGGTAATACAGGTTTTAACAAAAGCATTTATAAGATTGCTGAAGAACTAGAAAGAGCAGGTTATGTTTTAGAGGACAATGCAACAGAGGCAGCTGTTTTAACCTACAGAATTGAAAAGCGCCCACTCAAAAAACCAACTTGGGAATCGGTCAACGCAAGTGTAGAAATTGAAGGTGAAAAAGAAGAACCTCTTTTAGTACATTTTTCTAACAGAAATATGATTGCTTTAAACTCTTATAGCACTTCAAAAGAAGGAGTTTCTGCAGAAGTTATTTATGTAAAAGATATCAAAAAAATTACTGATTTAGATGTGAAAGGAAAAATAGTTTTTGCAGAAACAAGTCCTTATCAAATTTACAAATCTGCTATTGTTGATGGTAAGGCAGCAGGAATTATGACGTATAATAATCCTTCATACTTACAGCCCGAAAAAAACACGACTTCAATTCAGTTTCGTTCAATTCCTTTAGACACTATAAATAAATCTTGGGCAATTGCGATGTCTTTTGCTGCAAAAGAACGTTTAAAAAAATCGCTAGAG
Organism: Polaribacter sp.; assembly: GCA_051276605.1. Taxonomy (GTDB): domain Bacteria; phylum Bacteroidota; class Bacteroidia; order Flavobacteriales; family Flavobacteriaceae; genus Polaribacter. The sequence continues at coordinate 6,572 of JBNMNZ010000028.1, forward strand.
AAAGGGAAAACTATTTTAAATGTAAAAGTTGAAACCAATATTTATCCTTCAGAAGAATTAACAATTGTTGCGGATGTTAAAGGAAGTAATAGTCCAAAAGAGCGTTTGGTTTTTAGTGCACATATCCAAGAACCTGGTGCAAATGACAACGCTACAGGTGTTGGCGTGGCATTAGAAATGGCTTCATTAACCGCTAAGTTTATCAAACAAAAACAATTTCAACCAAAAAGAACTTTAACCTTTTTATGGGGAGATGAAATTGTATCGACTAGAAGATATGTAAAAGAAGATTCAATTAGAGCTAAAGACATTAAATGGGGAATTTCTCTAGATATGGTTGGTGAAGATACTGAGAAAACAGGCGGAACTTTTTTAATTGAAAAAATGCCAGATCCAAGTGCAATTTGGACACGTGGAAATGATAAACATACAGAATGGGGAGGTTCTAAAATGAAATTAGAGCAAATGAAACCTCATTATTTAAATGATTTTTTAATTGATAAATTTAAAGAACAAGGCAAAAGAGCAAATTGGGTTGTAGGCACAAATCCGTATGAAGGAGGAAGCGATCATGTTCCGTTTTTAAGAGAAAATATACCAAGTGTTTTGTTCTGGCATTTTACAGATCAGTTTTATCATACAGATAATGATAGAATTGATAAAGTTTCTAAAACGACTTTAAAAAATGTAGGTACAGCTGCTTTAATATCTGCATATACGTTGTTAAATGCTGATGAAAAAACTGCAAAATCTATTTTATTAGATTTAGAAAGAGCCGCTGTAAATCGTCTAAATGAAGAGCTTAAACAGAGTAAAATCGCGATACATAAAGGAGATTCGATAGCAACACAAATCCAAATTATTTCTACTTGGAAGGATTGGTATCAAAAATCTTTTGCAACAACTTTAGATATCGTTTCTGATGAAAAATTAATGAATCAAGAAATAAAGAAATCTCAAAGATTAATAGATTCAATTTCATCGATAATTATAAAAAAGCTAAAGGATAAGCAATAGAAAACGGTAACAATTACTAAAATAAATTCAGCAGAAATGATGCCGTTTAATCGTTAAATTTTATCCTTAGTATATCGAACCATCATGTTTTCCAACCTCAAAACCGTGTTTCCCTAAAAACTGATTTCCACTATCAATAGCGTCATCTTCCAACGTTGTTCCCATAGAATCATTCCATCTATTTAAATATCCAAAAAGAGAAATTACGCCTAACATTTCTACAATTTCCCCTTCATCCCAATATTTATATAGCTCTACTTTAATTTTTGCATCTACTGCATTTGGCACCATTGAAGCTGTTAAAGAAAAATCTAAAGCGGCTCTTTCAGCATCAGAAAATGCAGCATGCGTTTTATATTCCCAAATATTATCTAATTGTTCTTGTTCTGCCCCATAACGTTCTGCGGCTCTAATTGCATGCGCTTGACAATATCGACAACCTGTAGCATTACTAGAAACCCAAGCAATCATTCTTTTTAAGGCAGAAGTAACCCTACCTTCATTTGCCATAACTGCTTTGTTTAGATTGATAAATGCTTTAGAAATTGAGGGTCTACGTTGCATTGTTAAAACTGAGTTTGGGCAAAATCCTAAAGTTTCATTAAAAAATTCTGCTAATTCTTTTGTTTCTAAATTATGTTCTGCTGATAAAGGTGTTACTAATGCCATATTTTATTTTTAATATAAAGATCTAATTTTATAACTTCACCATAAATATAACTTTTAAAAATGGAAATTAAACTACATTCTTTTAATCTTGAATTAAAACACACTTTTACAATTTCTAGAGAGTCTTATGATTTTCAAGAGACTTTAGTTGTAGAATTAATTTCTGATGGAATTTCTGGTTTTGGTGAAGCAACATCAAACCCTTATTACAATATAACTGTTGACAAAATGAAGCACCTTATTTTAGAAAATCAAGTTTTAATAGCTTCTTTATCTAAGGAAAAACCTGAAGATTTTTGGCAAAAATTACAGCCATAATTTAAAGAAAATATGTTTGCCTTATGTGCTTTAGATATTGCTTTTAATGATTTGTATGCTCGTAAACAAAACAAAAAATTATATGAGGTTTGGGGTTTTTAAATAGATAAAAATCCAATGACCGATTATACGATTGGTATTGATTCTACAGAAAAGATGGTTCAAAAGATGAAAGAACTTCCTTGGCCAATTTATAAAATAAAATTAGGCACAAAGAATGATATTGAAATTGTATCAGAACTTAGAAAACTTAAAGCAAATCGATAAAATTAATATTTCTAAAAACTATCCTGTTTTCTTTGTAGATGACGAAAACATAGCTGATTATTTGTTGTCAAAAAAAATTATAATTACAAGTTTTTATTATCCGACATCAACAAAAAAGATTAACAGAATTGTGTTAAACGCCAATCATACAAAAGAACAACTAGATCAATTAATAGAAGCTTTACTTTCTTATTAAACTAAAATTTCCTGTTTTTTCGACAGAATACCCATTTTTAGTTGTTAAAATAGCTTTAAACCAATAATCATTTGAAGGTAATCTTCCGTTTTCAGAGTTGCCATTCCAACCTTCGCTATTTTTATCAATTGTATAAATTAATTTTCCAAATCTGTTATAAATATAAACTTCAGAAATGGTATAAAAATCTGGATTATAACCTTCTATTTTCCAAATATCATTATTACCATCTTCATTTGGTGTAAAGAACTTTGGATATCCTAAAATAGAAAATTGATATTCTTGAATTCCGCAACCTAAATTATCTTTGATGTATAATGTGTGAATTCCTATAGAAATATCACTAAAAAAACCTTGCTCTTTATAAGAACCAAATTCATCATCTAAAGAAAATTCATAGTCTCCAATTCCTAAATTTATATTCGTAACATAGATTGTATTATTACTAGAATCATCAACAATAATTACATCATTTTTTGTAATGGTTGCTTTTTCTGAATTTCTAACAAAAATTGCCTTTTCTTCTGATTCACAACCAGCTTCAGAAATTGCGCTCACGGTATAATTTCCATTACTATTAATAGAAATGAAAGAATTATTCCCCGAAATAGATGCTCCATCCTTTTTCCAAACATAGCTATAATTAGCTTGTTGATTTGTGGTTTCTAGTGTAATTGAATCTATATTACTACACAATACATAAGTATCTTGCATCAAATCAAAATCAGGAATTGTGTTTTCAACTTTTGCTATTACTTCAGTTCTAGTAGAAGACAAACAGCCAGAAATAGTAGCTTCAACGAAATAAGAAGTTGTTGCAGTAAGAGCTGGTGTTTCAAAATCGTTTCCTGTAAAAATAGGAGTAGCGCTTGTTAAAGAATCATACCAATTTATATTTCCTGTGGATGGAGTCGCACTTAAAACTGCAGATCCAAAACAAATTAAATCATCAGTAGTACTTGTAATCGTTGGTCTCTGGTTTACTATAACTGTTATTGCAGTTCTATTTAGACTCGAGCATCCATTTACAGA
>JBNMNZ010000029.1:0-9768 GCA_051276605.1 Polaribacter sp.
TTTTTTTATTAATATTTAAGTAGCATTCAGCCAAATGATAATAAGCATTCTGTGAAACAGCATTTTTTTGGTCTATTATTTTATTGAAATAATTAATCGCATTTTCAAAATCATTTTGCTTGTAGTACAAGTATCCTAATTGGTAATAATCATAATTATTCCATTTTCCTCTTTTTCCTGTATATGCTTTTAAATAAGGAACCGCTTCTTTATATTCTTTTTGATTGAAATAACTTTCGCCAACAATTTTAGAAATTTCTGAAACATCTTTTTTTCTAGCAGTTTTTAAAAGTTTTTTTCCTACTGTTATACAGCGCTCAAATTTTCCAGCTTTAAAACTAATGTCTAATAAATAGTATGTAATTTCTGCTTTGTAAGATTCATTATCTGCAATTTTTTTTAAAGTAGACTCTGCAATTCCATAATCTTCTAGTTTGTAAGCGATATATCCAAAATAATATCTAGCATCATTGCCATATTTTGCATCATTTATTAATGGTGAAAACTTATCTTTTGCCAATGCTAAATTTTTGGTCACCAACAAACCATAACCCATTTTAAAATTGAGTTCTTTTTGGTTTTCTATAGAAAGTAAAGCTTTGTTCACTTTTTTGTACCATTTTAAGGCATGTGAAGCTTTTTTGTTTGCGAAATAATGGTTTCCAACAATAAAAAAAACTTTATTTTTTTTGTTGCTTGTTGGGTTTTCTTCAACAAAAGCCAATACTTTTTTATCTGCATTTGTCTGATTCAATTTAATTGCACACATGGCATTATAATAGGAAGCATCAGCTTTTAAAGCTGAATTTTTTTCAGCTTTTTTATACACATTTTCAAATGTTTTTTGTGCAGCAGCATAAGCTTTACTGTTATATAATTTTAATGCATTATTAAAATTCGTAATAACATTAGCATCAACAATCGACTGCTGAGAAAATGCAGCAAAAATTGTTAAAAAAAAGAATACTGATAAAAAATGTTTTCTTGCAAAACGAAATTTCATACAATTGTTTTTGTTATAATCTAATTAACGAACATTTTTTAAATTTGTTTGATTAAATAGTAAAAAATATTCATAACATTCTTTGTCAAAAGTAAGAATTGTTCTGTTTTATTGTGATAAAATCATTAGAAACTTATAAGTTTGTATAAACTACTATTTTTATGGCAAAACCAGTTTTACATTTAGAAAACGCAGACATTTATCAAAGAGATAATTTGGTTTTATCTAAAGTGAATTTAACTTTACATAAGGGCGACTTTTATTATTTAATAGGCAAGACAGGAAGTGGAAAAAGTAGTTTAATGAAAACACTCTATGGAGATTTGTACTTGCAAAGAGGAACAGGAACGATTGTAGATTTTGATTTAAAAAAGTTGAAGGATAAAGAAATCCCTTTCTTAAGAAGAAAAATTGGAATTGTTTTTCAAGATTTTAAATTGTTAAGTGATCGATCTGTTTTTGATAATTTAGAATTTGTTTTAAAAGCGACTGGCTGGAAAAATAAAGAAGAAATTAAAACAAAAATAAATGAGGTTTTAGATAAAGTTGGGATGCAGTCTCAATATTATAAAAAAACCTTCGAACTTTCTGGCGGAGAACAACAAAGAGTCGCCATTGCAAGAGCTTTATTAAATGACCCAGAATTAATTTTGGCTGATGAACCGACAGGTAATTTAGATCCAAAAACGTCTTTAGAAGTCATGGAGCTATTAAATGAAATTCATAAAAGTGGTAAAACTATTTTAATGGCAACTCATGATTATCAGTTAATTGTAAAATTTAAACACAAGACTTTAAAGTTAGAGGCAGGCGAGTTGTTCGAAATAGCACAACAAGCGACTGTTTAGCTTATAAACAATTAGTTTTTGAAAAATAAAAAGATATTTGTAGCTGTAACGAATGATATTTCTACTGATTATAGAGTGCATAAAATATGCAATTACTTAATCAGTAAAAAGTATGATGTTGTAGTTTATGGACGGATTTTATCGAATACAATTAACGTAAAAAGAGATTATAAAATTATTAGAAAAAAACATATTTTTAATAACAATTTTTTATTTTATGCAGAGTTTAATATCAGGTTGTTTTTTTACTTAATTTTTAGAAAATTCGATTATATTCTTTCAAATGATTTAGATACCTTGCCTGCTTGTTTTTTTGCGAGTAGAATAAAAAGTACAGATTTGGTTTATGATAGTCACGAACTTTTTTCTGAAGGACCAGAATTACAGGGAAGAAGATTTGTGCAAGTTTTTTGGAGGAAATTAGAAGATTTCTTTTTGCCGAAAGTCAAAAAAGCTTACACAGTAAGTCAATCTATTGTTGAGTTTTATGATGATAAATACCAAAATAAAATGGGTCTTATCAGAAATATTCCATTAAAAAACGATATTCTAGAAGCGGATGAAGTTTTTTTTCCAACAACGAAAAGAACCATTTTATATCAAGGAGTTTTAAATCCAGGAAGAGGATTAAAACCCATGATAAAAGCGCTAAATTTTATTGAGGATTTAGATTTGATAATTATTGGTTATGGAAAAGTAGCCGAGGAGTTGAAGGCTTTTGTTTTGGAAGAAAAGATGAATGAAAGAGTTCATTTTTTAGGAAGAATTTCTAGGGATAAATTATTCAATTATACAAAGAAAGCAACTTTAGGAATGGTTTTAGAAGAACCTCTAGGCTTGAGTTTTACATATTCTTTACCAAACAAGTTGTTTGATTATATTCATGCCGAAATTCCGATTATAGCAGGCAATTTACCTGAGATTACCAGAATTATAAAAGAACATAAAGTAGGTGTTATAATCGATGATTATTCGCCAGAAAAAATTGCTTTGGCGATAAAAAATCTTTTAAACGATGAGGCATTATTATCTGAAATAAAAGAAAATCAGCAGAAAGCTAAGGAGATTTTATGTTGGGAGAAAGAGAGCGAAAAATTAGATAATTATTTTAAATAATAGAAACGTATCAATCCAAAATTATCCATAATAATTCCGGTTTTAAACAATCTAAAAGGGTTGCGAAAAACTGTTGATAGTATCAAAAATCAAACCTTTAGAGATTTTGAAGTTTGGGTTATTGATGGAAATTCATCAAATGAAACCCAAGAATATTTAAGTAAATTAGAAGCCCCTTTTTTTTATCAATCGAAAACCGATAAAGGAATTTATGATGCTATGAACAAAGGAATTTCTTTATCTAAAGGAGAATGGTTCTATTTTTTAGGAGCTGGAGATCTTTTAGAGAATGAAAGTATTTTGACTTTGGTTTCTAATAAATTAAACTTGAACTTAGATATTTTATATGGTAACATAAGATACGATGCCATTAAATTTATCTCAATATTTTCTAGCCTTCTTTGGATAAAAAACACCTTACATCATCAATCTGTGTTTTATAATAAAAAATTATTTTCAGAAATTAATTATGAAATTAGCTATAAAGTTTTGGCTGATTATGATTTTAATTTAAACCTTTATTGTGAAAATATAAACGCAGAAAAGATGGATGCGATTATATCTAATTGTGATAAAGAAGGAATTTCTAAGGATTACAATTGGTCTTTGTATAGAGAGGAGTTAAAATTAAAAAGCGCACGTACGAATTCAGTTTTTCACCCTCTTTTCTTCTTATTAGTTGCTTTTAAATTTATTTTTAGAAAATTATAAAAATTACTCCTCAATGTGAAGTGGAAAATTGCTATGAAAAGAATAATAAGAAGTACCTTATCAAATGATTTGACGGTTTTCTAAAAACCTTCTTACAAGAAAATCTATTTAAAAATGTATACAATAGAAGCAGTAACTGAAAATGAATTCAGTTTTTTAGAATTGAGAAATAAGGATAAAACTTCTTTTGCAAGAATTTGTCTAGAGGAAGGAGGAAGACTTCAAGACTTAAAATTAAAGGATGTTTTTTTAATAAAAGAACAACCAAATTTAGACTATACAGCTTCTTATGCATCGTCAATTTTATTTCCTTTTGTAAGTAGAATTCAAGATGGAAAATATTCATTTCAAGGAAAAGAGTATCAACTAGATTGTAATCAATCGGGTGAAAACGCATTACATGGTTTAGTGTATAATAAGAAATTTGAGTTGATTGAGAAAGAAGAAAATACACGTAGCTGTTCGGTAACGATAAGGTATAAAGAGACCAAAGAAAGTCAAGGTTTTCCTTATATGTATGAAATTTATGTAACCTATCTCCTTACTGAAAAAGAGATTCGTTTATCTGTAAAAATAAATAATTCAGATACGAAACCCTATCCATTTACTTTAGGTTGGCATCCATATTTTATAAGTGATAATTTAAGCAAAAGTTCTTTAAGTTTTAAAAGTGATAAAAGAATAGCTTTTGATGAAAATCTAATAACAAAAGAAGTAATTGATTTTAAATCGCCAGAAATTTTTAAAATTGAAGACAAACAATTAGATGATTGTTTTATTTTGAATACGAATAATATAGGATTTACAACACCAACTTACCAGATAGAAATTACGACAAATTTAGAAGATAATTATTTGCAAATGTATACACCACCAGGTTTTTCTTTAATTGCAATAGAGCCAATGACAGGTGTTTCTAATAGTTTTAATAATAAAATAGGATTGCAAATTTTAGAACCGAATGCTTCTTATTCTTTAACTTGGATCATAAAATTGATAAATTAAGACTGTTAAGACAAGAAAATAAGAAAACTATATTTTTAGTGTTATTTCAGAAATAGCAGCAATAAAGTTTATAGATTTGATTGAAATAATAGAAAGTAATTTAATGATTAAAGATAAGAGTAGTCTTTAAATGCTATTTTATTTGTTATTAATGTAATTGACCATTCAACAGTTTCTGTTCCATATCGAATAGAAAATGCATCCAAAAAACCTACTTATTTAAAGGTAGGTTTTAAAAATTTAAATACTTAAAATTTTAAAACCTACAGATTTTTTTTTACCGAAGTCTCTTTTAAACATTCATGATAATGATGAAAAAGGCATAAGAATAACACGAGTAAAATGGTTTATTAATTCGTTGCCTATTTATTAAAAAAGCAACCTTTTTAATTAAAACAGTTGTACTAATTAAGTATAAATATAATAAAGAGAGTTCTTCTGTTTATCTTAAAAATAATTGAGTAAAATTACTTTAATTACTTGTGGTTTACTCTAAAAAAAAAATTACTAAATTAGCAAAATTATTATTTTAAAATATCTAAAAAAAAACAGGTCTTATGCTAAGTGAGAATCAATTATTTGAATTAGATGAATTACTGTATTTCATGAGTGTCCTTGAAAAGATTAAAAAGGCAACAAACAAGAATAAAGTAATAGAGAGTAAGAAAATAACTTTTTTACTTGAGACAACTGTGGATCAAATAATATTAAGATGTGAAAAACTTTATATTAAAATCAATAAAGAAAGTAGTTGTCAGGAAGAAAAAATAGCGGCTATACTTTTAAGTATTTCAAATAATTGGGTACAGAAATGGCCAATGTTGTCATATAATGAAATTTATAGTTATGATAGAGAGGCTAAAAAATATAACAAAGTTGATAAATACCCAACAATAGATTTATGGGGATTAATAAAATATATTTTATTCTATAAAAAAGAAATTGAATCAATAACAAGATTAGATGGTGTTTTTGGAGATGGAAGTAATGGAATGGTTGAACTTTTAAAACTATATTCAGAGGATGTTGAAAACCAAAAAGAAATTGCTTCTGGTTTTTTAGAAATGTTAGATGATAGAAAAAAAGAATACTTAAAATTAAAAAAAGTAATAAAAAAGAAAGAAAGAATACTTAAAACTAAAAAAAGCAATAAAAAAGAAAAAAATAAAATCTAATCCTGAAAATATTATAAGTCATAAAATGGGTTTTTTAAATACATCCATTTAAAAAAGTGATATTATTTTATTAACATATTAAGTTCTTATTTAAAGACAGATATTAAAATTTATAATGTTTTGAAAAGTAAACACGTATCTAACAAGTGTATTGATGCAGATACAAAAACTGAAATAAAAGAGATTTTCCATAGTATTAGAAACAAGAGTTATAATTACAATTATTAAGCAACAAATTTAAACTCAGTTTGAATCAATTTTTTATATTGCTGCACATTGTTGATTAACAATTAGAACTTTATTTATAACAACGTGGAAACAAAAATGATAAGTAACTTAAATATATTATTATTTAATAATATATTTAAGTTTTAAAATCAATTATATGAAAGATAAATTAAATAATTTTTTTGAAGAACAAAAAAATGATAGAAAAGACATCTTAATTAATAGAGAAAAGGTAATTAAAAATTCTTTCTTGACTGGCTTTAGGATGATTAATAAATATATGAATAATGAATTCGACAATCTCTTGTTTAGTTGTTCATCAAAAATGTTTTTCTTTGATTCTTTTATGGTAATTAAAAATTCTCATCATGATTCTATAGAAGATGAAAAAGAATTAGAAAATGAAAACTATATCTATTACATCAATGATGTTAAAAAAGAAATAAAGGTTTCTTCTTGTGGTTACCAAGTTATTGATTATATCGAGTTATCTAAATCTGAATTGAAATTTATTGGTGTTAAAAAGGATGGTTCTATAAGTTATGATGTTCTTACCCTAGGTAATAAAACATATAAGTTTGACGTAAGTTTAATTACTACAGAATTTAATAAAACTCTGATAGAGCTTTTAGTAATATTAAATAGTGAAGGAAATAAAATAAGAAAGATCGATGAAAATAATAGGATAGAAGAAGAAGGTTTAAGTGAACAAGAGCGTTTAAATGAATTAAAAGAATCACAATCTACTTTACTAAGTGAATTTGATAAAGATGGAAATGGAGAAGTAGATGTAATTGGTGGAAATGATTTTAATCTATTACTTAAAAAGCATCAAAAGAGTATCATAAAAATTGATAGAAATTACGTTCAACAATTTGTAAAGGTTTCAAGTTATTTAAAAGCGAAAGAAAAAAACATCCAATCTATTTTTAACTCGATTAAAGACACGCCTACTAGAGATGTATTAAATGAGTATGTAGAAGTATTAAGAGATGATATTAATTCTTATAACCTTACTCTATTGAACTCTCTTAACATGATAGTTTCATTAGTAGAGGATGATATGATTACCTTTTATGAAATCCATGAAATGTTAGACACTCTTAATATGTTTGATTCAAAACACGAAAAAGATATTTCACAAAAACTAACCAATATAGGAGATGGATTTAAGGATCTAATGGATCAAGTATGATGCATTGTTGTATTAACCAATATACATGGTTTAGGTGGAGCAAATAGAGAAAAAGAAGCTATAAAAACTTCTCTTAAAAACGAACGATACTAATAATAAAGTGAACTACTTTTCAAAACTAATAATTGGAATTATAGTTATTGGAACAGCCCTTTCTGTTTTACAACAATTTATAGGAATAAACGCCGTATTATATTATAGTGCCGATATTTTTGAAAAAGCACTTGGTTTTGGTAAAGAAGATATTTTGGTACAACAAATATTATGAACCTTATATTCACTTTTGTTGCGATGTTCACGGTAGATAAATTTGGAAGAAAGCCATTATTATATATCGGATCTATTGGAATGATTGTTGGGTTTTTATTATTAGGGATTACTTTACAACAGCAATCTGTTGGGTTCTTATCATTATTAGGCGTGTTAATTTTCATAGCATCATTTGCACTATCGATGGGACCTGTTGTTTAGGTTTTGCTTTCAGAAAGTTTCCAAATAAAATACGTAGCGTAGCGATGTCTTTAGCTATAGCTGTTCAATGTGCTGCAAATTAAGTGGTTTCGCAATCTTTTCCAATAGTTAAGGATAGTGAAGTAAATAACGGTACAACTTGGAACCGTTCATAACCGTATTTTATATTTACTATATTTGTCGTAATAATAATGATTGTTACTTATAAATATATTCCTGAAACAAAAGGAAAATCTCTAGAAGAAATTGAACGGTTCTGGAAAGTATAGTTTTTAAGAGTTGTTTTAGCACTTACTATTAATAAGTTAAATGATTTAACGAACTATGAAAAATATTAAATAATGAAATACCACATAAACAATCAAAAAAAATATTTTCAAGAAAAAATCATCTTTATTTTTATAGTTTTAATATCAATTTCTGCTTGTAAAAAAGAAGAAAATAAAAGTACTAAAATTACGAATAATAAAGAATTAAATGTACCTAAAGGGATGGTTTGGGTAAAAGGTAAGACCTTTTTACAAGGGGCCAAACAGTCAGATAATTTTGCAATGCCAAGGGAAAAACCTGCTCATGAAGTTATGGTTGATAGTTTTTTTATAGATGCTACAGAAGTAACCAATAAACAATTTAAGCAGTTTGTAGATGCTACGAAGTATATTACAATTGCAGAAAGACCAATCGATTGGGAAGAGATGAAAAAGCAGCTTCCTGAAAACACACCAAAACCGCACGATTCTATTTTACAACCTGGAAGTTTAATTTTTAATAAAAATATAAATGCGGTTGTAAATATGAACAATTATTTTCAATGGTGGGTATGGAAAATTGGCGCGAACTGGAAACATCCAGAAGGACCAGGTTCTATAATTAGAGATAAAGATAATTTCCCTGTGGTTCATATTGCTTTAGAAGACGCCCTGGCTTATTGTAAATGGGCGAATAGACGCTTACCAACGGAAGCAGAATGGGAAGCTGCAGCACAAGGAACAAATAATAGCGCCATTTTTACGTGGGGAGATAACCCCACCATTTTAAACTCAAATGCAAATACTTGGCAAGGTGTTTTTCCTACAAAAAACGAATCTATAGACGGTTTTAAGTTAATTGCACCCGTAAAATCATACCCAGCAAACAGCATTGGTATCTATGATATGGCAGGAAATGTTTGGGAACTTACGGCTGACTTATTTAATGTTAACCACTATAAAGAATTAGATATTTCTAAGGCAATCATGAATCCTAAAGGGGCTAATAAATCATACAGTCCTGCGAATCCTAATCAAGTAGAATACGTAATGAAGGGTGGTTCTTTTTTATGTCATGAATCGTATTGTGCTAGTTTTAGGATTTCTTCAAAAATGGGTGTCGCTATAGATTCTGGTTCAGATCACATGGGATTTAGAACCGTTGCAACTAAAAAAATGTTAAAAAATAGACAACCTACAGATTAAACCATATGTAATTTTAATAGTCAAAAAAGAATAAGGTAATATTTTATTAAATGAAGCAAAAGCATATTCAACATTTATATAATAGAGCAGGTTTTTGCGGTAAGCTATAAAAAACTAATTAACTTAAAAGATAAACCTAAAATTAAAGTCGTTAATAGCTTATTTGCAGAGGCATTAAAAACGAAACCATTAGAATTAGACCTTATAGAGTTTAAAGTTTTTCTGAGCCTTTAGGGTCCTATTCTAAAATGAATAGAATTACTAGGCAAAAATTAAATAAAAAAAATAGAGAAAAGATTTAAATTATGCCTGGATTGCAAGACTTGTAAATCCTGATGCGGTATTAATCGAAAAAATGACATTGTTTTGGGCCAATGTTTTTGTCTGTAAAGACAATAATATACTAAGTACGCAGTATTACAACAATACGTTAAGGAAATTTGCGCTTGGTTATTTTAATCAGTTTGTAAAAGAAATGACCTAAAAAAACCTTCCTTTTTTTAAGGTTCGGATATTTACTTTCTACAAAAGGGAATAATTTTCCTGATAAGAAATAAATAAA
>JBNMNZ010000030.1:0-9759 GCA_051276605.1 Polaribacter sp.
ACATAGAAAATAATACCAAACGATTCAATAATTGGCGCTAAAAACTCAAAAATAAAGATGTATGGAAACGTTATTAAGCCTAATCTTTTATAACTTGGATTAAATAGAATTTTTCTGTGCTCACTAAACATTTGGAATAATCCACTCGCCCACCTTGTTCGCTGACGTCCTAAAATTTTAAGGTTAGGAGGTCCTTCTGTCCAACAACAAGAAAGAGGTATATATCCAATTTTATATTCCAGCCTGTTGTTCATCATAAAGGCAGCCATCCTTGTTAACATATCCATGTCTTCAGCATGAGAATCTGCCCCATAACCACCAGCTTTAATAGCAATCTCTTTATCAAACATTCCTAAACCACCAGAAACATTTGGTACCGAATTTATAAATTCCCATCCCATTTTTCCTAAAAGGTAAGATCTAATATATTCTAATTCTTGAAAACGTGGAATTAATGCTTTTGGAGGTCTTACTCTTGTAATAACCCCTTCTTCAATTTCACAACTATTAGACATTCTTAAAGTAGCACCAACTGCAATTACAGTTACTTTAGAGTTTAAAATGGGTTTAATCATTTTAGTTAGTGTATTTCTAGCAAGAATACAATCTACATCTGTGTTTAAGTAATATGGAAATACTGATGCATTTAATCCTGCATTAAAAGCATCTGCTTTTGTACCACCATTTTCTTTATCAACTACTGTTAAAATTTCGTATTTTGGGTTTTGAGATTTAAAAGTTCTTTTATAAGGTCGTGTTTTAATTTTCTCAACATAAGCAAAAGGAGCTTCTACCAAATCAAACTCTTCAATTAAAAGATCCAAGGTTTTATCTTCACTACCATCATTTATAATAATTACTTCAAAAAGAGGGTAATTTAAAGTTAATAGAGATTTTACGTTAATAATAATTGTTTTTTCTTCATTAAATGCTGGTGCAATTACGGAGATACCAGGAGCTAAATGTGATTTTAATAATTCTTCATCATCAATGTCTGTATTATAACTTTTATATTTGGTAATGGCTATAAATGAAAATATACATAAAACTATGTAACTTATAATTAATGATGTTGCATAGAAGAATATAAAATATTCATAAATTTTTACAAAGATTTCAAACATTTATTTAAATTTAATTAATGGGGTTTCAACATGTTTTAAAATTATAAGATCAAAACCTTTCAATGAATTTTTTAAATTCTGAAAAGCGATTCTACCTTCATAGCTATAATTTAAAATTGCTTCAGCAATAATTTTTTTTGTATCTGTATTATTTGCTTCGTAAAATATTTCTTGTAAAAACTTTAAAGATTTACCGGTATTAAACTTTCTTATTGTTTTTACAATTGCTACTTGGCAAATTTCTGGCTCAGTATAATATTGATCAATAAGTCTCGGTTCGGTATGATTAATTTGTAATTCGCCTAAAGTTAATATCGCTTCGGCTCTTACATTTACATCATTATCATTTAGTTTTTCTAATAAAATTTCATTGATACCTTTTTGTTTGAAAAAGCCAACCATTTTTATTAGAAATACAACTAGAGAAGGATTTTCAGAATAGTTTATCCATTTTCCTAAACCAGCTAAGTTTCCTCTTGTATTTTGAAGTTTAAGATATTGCATTAATTCGATTTCATCCCATTTTGAAAGAGATCCATCAAATTCATCAAAAAAACGATAAGGGTCATTTGAACTTAAAGCGAGATAAGAGTTTCGCGCTTCACTTCTAATTTTTTTATTTTTACTGTAGGCATAAATTAGCACTTTTGAATCAAATTTATTTAAATTCAAAATAAAAGCTTCTTGAAATGCATCCATTTTTTCACTATTAGAACGAGAATCAAACTTTCTTTCTAAATGCTCTACAATGGTTAATGCGGAAATTAAAAAAGGATATCTTTCTGATTTTTTATTGTCATTTTTAAATTCAACTAAGACATCAATACCAATATCTAAAGACTCTTTATTTACTTCTCCTACAATATTTTCGAACTTATCATAAATTTCTTTCTCCGAAAAATTTTCATCTGTAAATAGGACTTCTTCAAATAATGATTTTATATCAGGAACATTTGTTTTCAGCCTCTCTTGAAGCCTATTATATTTTCGCCTTATTGTGTAGATTGCTATTACAAGAGCAAATGTTGCAATTATAAAACCAAATGTTAATACAATTGTAAGTTGTATAATTAGGGGAAAAGTCTTTATCGTGTAGATAAAGGAAAGAAACCACTCAACGATATTCATTATATATATATTATTATATGTATTAAATCGTCTAAGTGAGGGATAGGTTTCGTGTTATGTAACAAAAGTAATGAAAAATATATTAAATCTTCTTCTTTTTTTTATGAATAGTTAAAATTATAGGTGAATTACTTCGTCATATGCGTCAGCAACTGCCTCCATAACGGCTTCGCTCATTGTTGGGTGTGGATGAATTGTCTTTAAAACTTCATGTCCAGTTGTTTCTAATTTACGTCCTAAAACTGCTTCGGCAATCATATCTGTAACTCCAGCACCAATCATATGACAACCTAACCATTCACCATATTTTGCATCAAAAATTACTTTTACAAAACCATCAGGAGTTCCTGCTGCTGTTGCTTTTCCAGATGCAGAAAAAGGGAATTTACCTACTTTTAATTCGTAACCAGCTTCTTTTGCTTTTGCTTCTGTCATACCAACAGATGCAATTTCTGGAGTTGCATAAGTACAGCCTGGAACATTACCATAATCGATTGGTTCTGTTTGTAAACCTGCTAATTTCTCAACACAGGTAATTCCTTCTGCAGAAGCTACGTGAGCTAAGGCTTGTCCAGGAACTACATCTCCAATTGCATAATAACCAGGGATATTTGTTTGATAAAAATCGTTTACTAAAATCTTATCTCTGTCAACAATAATTCCAACATCCTCTAAACCGATGTTTTCGATATTCGATTTAATTCCAACAGCTGATAATAAAATATCTGCTTTTAAAGTTACTTCACCTTTTTTCGTTTTTACCGTTGCAACAACCCCTTCACCAGAAGTATCGACAGATTCTACGGAAGCATTTGTCATTACTGTAATACCTGCTTTTTTGAAAGAGCGTTCAAATTGTTTTGAGACATCGATGTCTTCTATAGGAACTAAGTTTGGTAAATATTCTACAATAGTAACCTCAGTTCCCATCGTGTTATAGAAATGTGCAAACTCAACACCAATTGCTCCAGAACCTACTACAATCATTGATTTTGGTTGACTTGGTAAAGTCATTGCTTTTCTGTATTCAATTACTTTTACACCATCTTGTGGTAAGTTTGGTAATTCTCTAGAGCGAGAACCCGTTGCAATAATAATATTGTCAGCACCGTATTCAGTTACTTTTCCATCTTCAGCAGTAACTTCCACTTTTTTACCTGTTTTAATTTTACCAAAACCGTCAATAATATCGATTTTGTTTTTCTTCATTAAAAAAGCAACACCTTTACTCATTCCGTTTGCAATTCCACGACTTCTTTTAATTACAGCTCCAAAATCTTTATCAATTGCCTCAGCTTTTAAACCATATTGATCTACATGTTTTAAATAATCGTATACCTGTGCAGATTTTAATAAGGCTTTTGTAGGTATACATCCCCAGTTTAAGCAAATTCCGCCTAAAGATTCTTTTTCTACAATAGCAACTTTAAAACCTAATTGAGAAGCTCTAATTCCTGTTACGTATCCTCCAGGTCCACTTCCTATGATAATGATGTCGTATTTCATAATTATATTTTTTATCTTTTATTTCTTTATTTATTTCTTTATTTGTGTGTTCGAGCGGGCTTTTCGTTTTATCTTTTGATTTGTTTTCGATACAAATTTACTCGTTCTTCACAAATTCTCTCAAATTAACAGCAAAAGGTTAAGAATATTATCAGATATTCGAGCGAATTCAATCCCTAACGCAGGGCTAATTTACTAACTTTTGGTTTTATAACCAACTATTTTACATTCTCTCAGGAACATTGATTCCTAATAACAAAAATGCCGATTTTATAGTATCTGCAACTTTATTTGCTAATTGAACTCTAAATATTTTTTTATCTTGATTTTCTTCTCCTAGAATAGATACATTTTGATAAAAAGAATTGAATTCCTTTACCAAGTCATAGGTATAATTAGCAACAATGGCTGGCGAATAATTTGTAGCTGCTTGTTGTATCGTTTCAGGATATAGTTCTAATTGTTTTAATAATTCTTTTTCCTTTTCATGCAGTTCTATCGTTACCGATTTTGAATAATCGAAATCTGCTTTTCTAACAATAGATTGAATTCTAGCATAGGTGTACTGGATAAAAGGGCCTGTATTTCCTTGAAAATCTACCGAAGATTTTGGGTCGAACAAGATTCTTTTTTTAGGATCTACTTTTAAAATAAAATATTTTAATGCACCTAAACCAATCGTTTTATATAATTCGGTTTTCTCTTCTTGAGAATAACCTTCTAATTTTCCTAATTCTTCGGATATTGTTTTGGCAGTATCTGTCATTTCTAACATTAATTCATCAGCATCAACAACGGTTCCTTCTCTCGATTTCATTTTTCCAGAAGGTAAATCTACCATCCCGTAACTTAAATGATGTAATTGTTTAGACCAATCAAACCCTAGTTTCTTCAAAATTAAAAATAATACTTGAAAATGATAATCTTGCTCATTACCAACAGTATAAACCATTCCGCCAACATCAGGAAAATCTTTTACACGCTGAATTGCTGTGCCAATGTCTTGTGTCATGTATACTGCTGTTCCATCTGAACGTAAAACAATTTTTTCATCTAAACCATCATCTGTTAAATCACACCAAACAGAACCGTCTTCTTTTTTGTAGAAAACGCCTTTCTCTATTCCTTGTGCAACCACATCTTTTCCTAATAAATAGGTGTTACTTTCATAATATAAAGTATCAAAGTCGACACCTATATTTTTGTAGGTTACTTCAAACCCGCTATACACCCAAGAGTTCATTTCTTTCCAAAGAGAAACAACTTGTTCATCCCCAGCTTCCCATTTTAAAAGCATTTGTTGTGCTTCTACTAAAAGTGGTGCTTCTTTTTTTGCTTCTTCTTCCGTTTTTCCTTCTGAAATTAACTGAGAAATTTCTTTCTTATATTCTTGGTCGAATTTTACGTAGTAATTTCCAACCAATTTATCACCTTTTAGTCCTAATGAAGATGGCGTTTCTCCGTTTCCAAATTTTTCCCAAGCCAACATCGATTTACAAATATGAATTCCTCTGTCGTTAATAATCTGAGTTTTATATACTTTTTTACCCGCAGCTTTTATAATTTCTGCAACAGAATATCCTAACAAATTATTACGAACATGTCCTAAATGTAAAGGTTTGTTTGTGTTTGGTGATGAGTATTCTACCATCATCGCTTTTTCATCCGCGGTTGGTAAAATAAACCCATAAGATGAATCTGAGTAGATTGAATTAAAGAAGTTTGTGTAGAAACCATCATCAATTACTAAATTTAAAAATCCTTTGACTACGTTATAGTTTGTGATTTCAGTAACATTTTCTACAACATATTTTCCTAAATCCTCACCAATTTGAACAGGGTTGCCTTTTTTGTAGCGTAATAAAGGGAATACAACAAGGGTAATGTCGCCTTCGAATTCTTTTCTAGTTGCTTGAAATTCTACTGACGGAATTTCTATATTATATAAAGCTAAAAAACCTTCTTTTACTTTGGTTTCTATGATGTTTTTGATGCTCATTTAGTCTTAAAAATTGAAATGTAAAACTACATATTTTTATTTGTTTTTTTGAATGATTTTTGGTCAAGAATAATTGTAGTTTTGTGGGATGGAAAAACGTTTGGAACAACTCCCGAAATTAGCAGAAGAAGCAAAAAAAGAAAACAAAAAATATTTCACAAATCTAAAGAAAAGAACACCTAAAAATTTAGATTATGTAATGCAAGAATTGCACGATGCTGAGTTTGCGAAAACAGATTGTTTAGACTGTGGAAACTGTTGTAAAACATCAAGTCCGATATTTATTGATAAAGATATTGCACGTATTTCCAAACACTTAAAAATGAAAGCTGCTGATTTTACAAGTACTTATTTAGAGAGAGATTCTGATGATTTTATGGTATTAAAAACGGCGCCTTGTTCTTTTTTAGATCTTTCTGATAATAGTTGTACTATTTATGATGTGCGACCAAAAGCTTGTGCTGAATATCCGCATACAAACAGACGTAAATTTATACAAATTACAGATTTAACTATTGAAAACACGTCTATTTGTCCTGCTACTTATAATATTGTGGAAGCTTTAAAAAAGCGTTTACCTTATGAGTATAATGAGAAAAAGAGAAGGAGTTAGGTTTTAAAATAAGGTTTTTCTTGTCGTTCTTTCTTATTTGAATCTATTTGAATAGAACTTATAGTAATGACAAAGCACCAATCTTGATAAAAATAATACGTCAGTTTTTAAGAATTAAATGTATAGACTTTTCATCTTATTTTAATTTACTGGTGGAAATAACACCTCATTACCATTTACAAAAGTATTTAGAATTTTAATATTTGATAAATCACTGGTATTAATTGTTAATGGGTTTTTATCAACAATAATAAAATCGGCGTATTTGCCTTTTTCTAAAGACCCTATTTTGTCTTCCTTGTGAATTTGCCAAGCAGCATTAATCGTCATCGCTTTTAAAGCAGAAAGTATACTTATACTGTATTGTTTGCCTAAATAATCACCCTCTTTTGTCTTTCTTTCAATAGCAGTTTGAATTAAACGAAATGGATTACTTTCAAACATAGGTTGGTCTGCATGTAAAGAAAACTTTAAATTAAGACTATCCGCATGTCGTATTGGAAGCATAGTATTACTTCTTTGAGAACCAATAATATCGTCGTTAAGTTTTTGTCCATAATAATATAAATGATTGATATGAAAACTTGGAGTGATATTTAATTTTTTCATCTTCTCAATACTTTCTGTAGAACTTAACAAACAATGTTCTAGCCTTGGTCTTAATTTAGTGAATAAATTCTTTTCATTAATTTTCTCATAAATATTTAAAACATCTTCAACAGCTTTATCACCTTGTGTATGTATTGCAATTTGCCATCCTTTTTTACTGTAAGTATTAATAAATTTAGTTAATTCCTGTTTTTGAATTAAGGGTTTTCCTGTATGTCCTTCATTGATATGTAATTTAGAAATAGACAAATCAGAATTTAAATAAGGTTCTTTTAAATACATAGAGCCTGTATATGGAGAACCATCATACCAATGTTTTATTCCAATAATTCCATAAAAATCCGTGTTTAAAGGTTTCGTTTCTGGAAGCATGAATAATCGATCGTGTCTTATATAAAGTAAATGTCTAGGCAAAGCTTGTCTTTTAGGTAAAAAACCAAGACTACTTAAAAGTTGGTTTGTAAAGCCAGTTTTTTCTGAAGATAGATGTTCATATAAGCGCAAAGGTTTTTTATCACTGATTGAAATTCCAGCAGAAACAATAGTGGTGTTTCCATTTTTAGCATATTTTTTAAAAGTAGAAACAGTATATTTAATAAGGTTTTTAGAGTTTAGGAAACTCTTATTTAAATGGTCAGAAAATTTTAAAAAAGCTTTTTGTTCTATAATAGCCCCTGTTAATTCACCAAGAGTATCTTTTTCATAATAACTATTTTTTGAAGGATTTTTAGTATTTTTATTGATACCGACTTCGTTAAAAGCAAGTGTGTTTCCCCAATAATTATGTAAACTTTGTGAAATTAAAAGAATAGGGTTTTTAGGAGAGATACTGTCTAAAAAATGAATATTAGGAATCTTTAAATCTTCTACTAAAATGGGATCAATCCCTTTGCAAACAATCCATTCTCCTTCTTTTTTATTTTTTAATTGTTGCGCTAAATAAGTCCATATTTCTTCATTAGACTTATGCGTAAATCCAGATAAATCGATCATAGCATCTAAAAAAGAAGAAAGTGCAACATGAGAATGACTATCAATAAAACCAGGTAAAATGGTAGCACCTTTTAAATCGATAACTTTAATCTCTTTTGGATATTCCATGATTTTTCCAATAGAAAATATTTTACCATCCTTAACATGCATTCTAGAAGCAATAGAATTTTCACTATCGAGTGTAATTATGTTACCATTTATATAAATTGTTTCTGGTGTTTTTTCGTAATCCTTTTGAATAAAGAAACTACAAATTAGAATAAAAATGAAAAGTATTATAATTATTACCCATGATTTTTTCATATTCCTTATTTGTATAGTAAGTAAAAATTTCTAGTGATTTTAAATTCATTCAAATCTTTTTCCCAAGTTTTTCTAATTTCTTTTTCGGATAAATGGTTTTCAATTTGTTGTTGCAGTTTTTTTGTTCCGGCTAATTTGGTGAAGAAATTATTAAAGAATTCTTTCGAAGAATTAAGGTTGTAAGCTTTTATTAAATAAGATAAATCTATTTTATTTAAGTTTTCAGCTTCCTGTAAGTTTTCACCAAAACAAAGTTTGTTTTCATGCTTCGGATATTTGGCACCTTTATTTGGCTGTGGAGTAAAAGTAAAATCACTTTTTGATAAAAACGGCGACCCATAAATTTGAAACTGCATTTCAGTTCCTCTTCCTGCAGAAACAGTAGTTCCTTCAAAAAAACATAGGCTAGGGTAGAGGTTGATGCTTTTATCATTAGGTAAGTTTGGTGACGGCTTTACGGGTAAATGATATGTTGTATTGTGATTGTAGTTGTCTAAAGTAATAACTTTTAAATCACACTGAACTCCATTTTTCAACCACTTTTCTCCGTTTATCATTTGTCCATATTCGCCAATAGTCATTCCATAAACCACAGGAACTTTATGCATACCAACAAAACTTTTATGTTCCAATTCTAAAACGGGTCCGTCAATATAATGTCCATTTGGGTTTGGTCTGTCTAAAATTATAACAGAAATTCCGACCTCTGCACAAGCTTCCATTACATAATGCAAAGAAGAAATGTAGGTATAAAACCGAGCGCCAACATCTTGAATGTCAAAAACGACAACATCAATATCTTTTAATTGTTTAGCAGATGGTTTTTTATTTTTCCCATATAAGGATATAATTGACAAACCTGTTTTAGTATCAAATCCGTCTTTTACAACCTCGCCAGCATCTGCTTTTCCTCGAAATCCGTGTTCTGGCGCAAATACTTTTTTTACGTTTATACCTAAAGAAAGCAAACTGTCTACTAAATGAACAAACTCACTTTTTTCTTTTTTTATGTTCCTTTTTTCTAAAATAGAGGTTTGATTCGCAACAACTGCAACATTTTTTCCTTTTAATAAATCAAGATATAAACCCGTTCTTTCTGCGCCCGTTTTTATAATTGTTGATTTTGTAATTTCATATTTAATTGTCTCTTGCCGTTTCTGAGCACACGAAATCAGCTGAAAATTCAGTAACAGAAACAAGAATAAATATGTACTTTTGAAAGGTTTAAAAATAGTCATCAATTTGAATTACGAGTTATTTATTGCAAAACGCATTATCGCTGGCAAAAAGTATAAAAATAGCATTTCATCGCCAATAATAAAAATTGCAATCACAGCAATTGCGTTAGGAATTATTATTATGCTAATTGCTGTGGCGACAGGTGCAGGATTGCAATATAAGATCCGTGATAAAATGGCTGGATTTAAAGGGCATATTCAAATTGTAAATTATGACGCGAATAACTCTGATGTTTCTACTACGGC
>JBNMNZ010000031.1:0-9555 GCA_051276605.1 Polaribacter sp.
TAACCGTTTCTTTTAATGCTCAAGAAACAAACTTTAATGGATCTATTTCTTTACTTTCTTCAAAATATGAATTTGTTGCAGGAGAAAAAATCATTCTTGAATTTACATCAAAAAAAGAAAATAGTTTACAATTATATTGTTCTAACAGTTATGGCTCTTCTGTTATAGAATCTAAAATTTTAGACAATAAGATAAGCTTTGAAATACCTTCTTTTTTATCAAAAAAAAAAGGAATAATATCTTGGAGGATCATCAATTCTACTGCAGCAATTTTTGGGAATATTAATGTTCTTTCCAAAATACAACCGAAAACAATCGAAACTTATTTAGGACCACCAAGTATCGACGCTGGTGGAACAGATTTTACTATGTTAGTGCTTATACCAACCGATAGTTTAGACAATCCAATAAGAAATAATAGCAAAGTATTCGTGAAAAATCAATTTTTAAAATCTGAAAACAAAGAAACTATTTTCACAGATAAACTAATTGGTTATAAAACTTTTTTTTCTCCTTTAAAAAGTGGAAGAATGATTATTTCTTCTGAATCTTTTGGCTTAAATTCTAAAGAGTTTGATGTAAATATTATGCCTGCAATTGCAACAAATTTTAAACTATTTATTCACAGAAATCATGAATATGCAGATGGTAACCAAATAACAACATTTTTCACATCTGTAATAAAAGATAAAAATAATAATATTGTAAGCGATGGTAGTTATATCGAGTTCTATATCACTAATAAAAAAGGAGATATTTTAAAAACCACAGGAAAGACTATAAACGGAATTGCAAAAGCTAAAATTATACATCCTGATTTTGAAGAAAACTGGAAAATAAAAGCTTTTTTTATTGGTATTTCAGAAAGTGATGTTTTAGAAATTAAATACAAAAAAGTAATTGAAGATTATAACGTTTCTTTCTTAAAAAATAATAGAGATATAAAGGTAGGCCCTTTAAAAAGTTTTATGAATCAAATAATTCCTGATGGATTATCAGTAAAAATCACTATTTACAAAGATAATATACTAATTGATGAGCTTTATAAAGAATCTGAAAATGGTTTTACAAACTTTTATCTAGACCCTAATATTTTTGAAAATAATCCATACAAAATTATTATTGAAACTGCAGGAATTAAAAAAGAGTTTAAAGGTTTTAAATTATGGTAAAAACAAATAAAAAAATTCTTAGAGGTATTTTAATGCTTACTTATATTGTAATAATTGCTATACTCTTATTTTTAGTTAGTGCAGTTTATAGCTTTTTAAATACGGGCGCAGATAGAAGTAAGATGCTACATACAGAAGTTAAAAATATTGAACAATATTTACCTAAAATATCTTGGAAAAACGATGGCAATGAAGGAAGAAAAATTAGTAAACAAAAGTTACGAACTGTAGAAAATGATTATTTAGATTCATGGTATGTAAAACAGATAGCATATAAAACGAATACACGATTTGGCATAGAAGATTATTTTACTAAAAATGCAAAAAAAAACATCTATAATATAATCGCCTTTAATAAATTAAATGATATATCGGTAGAATCTACTACGCTGAAACATAACTTAGATATTGAGTTTTTTAGTGAAGATGGGCAGTTAATCGTTTTAAAAGACACTAATGTATTAGAATATAAAAAGGTTTACAAAAATAAAAAATTAATTTTAGAATCTACAGAAGTTTCAAACTATAGATTAATTTTATTATTAGAAGATGGTTTTTGGCGTATTAGACATGTTGTTAAAGAATCATCAGAAAAATTCAAAAACAAATCTCTATTAACACCAATAGCCTTTAAGAATATTAAAGGTGTAAATTATTATCCACAAGCAACTCCATGGAATATGTATGGAGATAAATTTAATATAGATATTATTGGAAATGATTTTAAAATAATTAAAGATGCTGGTTTAAATTCTATAAGAATTTTTGTTCCCTATCTAGATTTTGGAAAAGCGAATGTGAAACCTGAAAAGTTAGAAAAACTTCAAAAAGTTTTAGACACAGCTCTAAAGCAAAATTTAAAAGTTGTTATTACTTTATTTGATTTTTATGGAAATTATGACATTTTAGATTGGACATTAAACCACAGACATGCAGAGAAAATTGTAGAGCGATTTAAAGATCATGAGGCTATTTTAGCTTGGGATATTAAAAACGAACCCAATTTAGACTTTGATTCTAGAGGAAAAGAAAATGTGACTGCTTGGTTAGATTTTATGATTATTTTAATAAAATCTATAGATAAAAAACACCCCGTTACTATTGGTTGGTCTAATACTAAAAGTGCGACTATTTTAAAAGACAAGGTTGATGTTGTTTCTTTTCATTATTACGATGAACTTGCTGAATTTGAAAATGAATATTTAGATTTAAAAAACAAAATTAAAAACAAGCCTTTAATTTTACAAGAATTTGGAGTTTCTTCTTATGGTGGCTTTTGGAGGCCTTTTGTTGGTTCAGAAGAAAAACAAGCCAACTTTTATAAAGAAATACAAAAAGTAATGTCAAAAAATTCGATTCCATTTATGTCATGGACTTTATATGATTTTGATAACATCCCAAAAGAAGTATTAGGGAGACTTCCGTGGCGAAAAAATCCTCAGAAAAAATTTGGATTTATTTCAAATACTGGTGAAAAAAAATTATCATATAAGTATATTTCTAATTAAAAAAAATAAAAACTCTTTAATTTAACCTTTAATAATCTTATCAAATTCTTCTAAATAAATCGCTGTTATTCTTTCCATAGGAAAAGCAGTTGCTGCTTTGTAATTCGCCTCACCTAATTCAATTCTATACCCTTCGTTAGTTACAATTGCCTTAATAGCATTTGCTAAACTTATTACACTTTCTGGCTCAAAAAACTCACCTCTATAACCTTCATCTTCTATTAAACTAGCCAAATCGCCTAAATTTGGCATCACCACTGCCTTACCATAACTTCCTGCTTGGTGTAATACTCCAGAACTTCCAGTTGTAGAAGTATAAGGAAAAACAACTACTGCACTTTCTGTAAACAAAGAAGCTACTTCAACCTCTTTTACATAACCCGTAAAGGTAAGCTGTGCAATATGTTTATATGTTTCTTTAACATTTGCTAAATAACCTAGTACATTTGGGTTGTCTGTTCCAGCAATTACAATTTCTAAGTCTAAGCCTGTTTCCTTTCTTACAAGGTCTACAGCTTCAATCATAGATTCTACTTTTTTGTACGTTCCAAACTTTCCAAAAGTCATTATTTTTAAAGGCCCTCCTGATAATTTTTGTGATGGGTTTTCTGGTATTTCAAAAGTTCCATGTGGAATCATCTTAACATTATCTACTTTATATTTATTCTTTAAAGTTGTAACGTACTTCTTCATAGTTACAGCAACTAGATCAGCTTTTAGAATTAGCCTTGTTAAAGTTGTACCTATGAAATTATATACATATTGCTCAATTTTATTAGATGTAAAACCAGCACTTTCTAAATCTACTTGTTCTAAAATATTATGCAATAAAACAATCGTTGGTATTTTTTTAATTTTACAAACCATTGGTAAAGCCAAACCTAAAGCAGCAGCTATTTTTTTGTCACCAAACTTCAAAAATTGTAAATTAAATAATACAGCATCCGGTTTTGTCTGGTTTATAGCTTTTGTAACATTTATAATATTTGTATAACTATTAAACTTCCAACATTGTTTTATGGTTATTTTACAGCCCTTTTTAGTGAAATTAACGTCTTTTACATTAATAGTTTCATCTGTCAATAAAATTAACTCAGTCACATTTTTGTGCTGTCTAAAGTTTTTTACCAAATGATATGCATATTCATTTAAAGTTACTTTACTAGGAGGATATGCAGTTACAATGGCTAATCTCATAATACTTATTTTTAATTACAATACAAATTTATAATTTATATAAATTTTATTTTTAGATGAATGCCCAAAGACAATTATCTTTAGTTAAAAGGTGAAAATGTTTAGATACATCTAATATTTCTTTCGGTAAAGTTTGATATAAAGAAAAAGCTTAATTGCATAATCAAGAGTAAAATCATTGCTCCTATCTGCACGTCAATAACTTGTGCCAAAGAATCATGAAAGAAAATGATAAAAACAACTTGCAGCATTCCAAATAAACCTGAAAGAACGACAGGTATATATTTATCTAATGATAAATAGTAATAAGCAAAAATATTTGAAATTGCAAAGACACCAGTTGCTAAAGCGTATTTCCATAATAATGGTGCAATAGAAACATATTCACCACCAAATAGAATACGAATAATTTGCTGAGGAAATAAAAAACAGCTTACAATAATTAAGGTAGCAATTGCTGCGATATAACTCACGTATTTCAACAAAATTGGTACTGTAGGTTTGCCTTCTTTTTTTAACTGAATTACAGTTGGTAATAATAACATAACAAACATCCATGCTATAAAGTATACAACTCTTCCTACTAGAGCTAATGAAGCATACAAACCTGCATCAACTGAACTAAAATAATGCTTTACTAGTAAAATATCACTGTTATTAATAATGATTTGTGTTAATTCATAAAAGGCGGTAATAATAAAAAAATTTCTTACCAATTTTTTTTCTGGTGCGTCTAAATTAATTGACTTAAAAAAAGTAAAACCCTTCAATTTAAAAGGAAATAAGGCTACAATAAAAGAACAAAAAATTCCTATAGCAATTAAAATTGAAGATTCAATTTCTAATACCCAAAAAAGTAAAAACGTAATCAACAAACGACTTATCATTTCTCCTTGATACGTAATCGAAAGAGAAGTAAGTTCTTTTTTTCCTTGAAAAATGCCTCTATTAACACTCATTAAAAAATAAAAAGGAATTCCGAGACCAAAAACAACAAACATAGTAGACGTTGTCGTTTTGAAAAAAGTTTGTAATTGTGTTGAAAATAGCACAACAATTATTCCTATAATGAAACCAAAAATGATGGCATTTTTAAACATTTTAGATATAAAATTCGAGAAGATAAAACCATCAAACAATACAGAAAATTTTGCAGTAACTAACTGAAAAGTCATGGCAACAAAAGAAATTACTAGTAAAAAAGTAATTAAAATAGCTGCATCGGCAAACTTTTCTGGTCCTAAGTACCTTCCTAAAATTAAATTATATAAGTAATTCCCTCCATTAACCAGAAGTACACTTATCATGAATATTTGTTCTGACTTTATTTTTATTTTTAGTGATCTTAAGGCTGAAATCATTTTAAAATTAACTGTTTTAATATTTTTAAATTTAGAACAAATATTAAATAGAAACAAATGTTTTACTATAAATTATCGTTCAAAAACGTCTACTTTTGGTTAATCATTAATAGCAATTGTTTAACTTGCCTTTCATAAAAAAACATCTTATGCGTTTAAAATATTTTTATTTTTTTATTTTTTATTTTTTAAGCCTTACGATTGTTTCACAAGAAATGAAAGAAGGTTTTAATTATTTAGAAACTGGTAAATATCAAAAAGCAGAGTTCTTTTTTAAAGAAGTTTTAAAGACGTATCCTAAAAATAAAACAGCAAGATTGTGTTATGGTAGAGCGGTTGGATTATTAGGTAATTCTAATAAAGCGGTCCAATTATTTACACTTCTTTTACAAGATTACCCTTCTGATTTTGAAGTGAAACTAAATTACGGTGAATCTCTTCTTTGGAACAAAAATTATACTGACGCAAAAACCTATTATCAAACACTATTAAAAGAAAATGATAAAAGCTTTCCTGCATTATTAGGGTATGCTAATACATTATCTAATTTAAAAGATTTTACGGATGCATTAATTTATGTAGATAAGGCATTGGTTGTTTTACCTGGAAACCCGAATGCTTTAGTTTCTAAAAAATACATGCGTTTAGGTTTAGCGAATGATAAAGTATCTGATCAAAAATATGATGAAGCTGAAATAATTTTAAAGGAAAACTTCACCTCTTTTAAAGACGATAAAGAGACTATGATGAATTTGGCTAATTTGTATTTAATTTCTAATCAAAATAGTAAAGCTGAAGAAATTTATAAAACTTTAGAAAAGGAAAATACACTAATTTCTTTTAATGGTTTGTCTTTAGTGTATCATTTAAGTGGAAATGAAAAAGAGGCTCTTAAATTAAGTGAAAAGGCGCTCAAAAACATAATAAATAGTAATGATACTATTTTAAATAATCAAACCAAAGAAAGGTATGTACAAGCATTAATTTGGAATAAGAAATACAAGGAAGCTGAAAAAGAAATAAATAATCTTTTAAGTGGATACAATACACAAGAAAATTGGATATTGAGTTTAAGAGCAACTTTACATATCTATAAGAGTAATTTTAAAAGTAGCATCTCTGATTATAATCTTATTTTAGAAAAAGACAGTACTTCTTTTGATGGAAACCTAGGCAAAGCAAATGCTTTAAAAGCATCTGGTTTTTATGATGACGCATATAAAAGTGCCTTAAAAACCTTGATTTTTTATAATAAACAAAAAGATGCAACAAATTTTATAAAGCAATTAGATTTAAGTTTTACACCTTTTATAGAAACAAAAGCATCTTATTCTTATGATAATGGAAATAATGAAGCTTATGCATATAATGCTAGTTCTGAAATTTCATTTTCAACTAAATTTAAACTTCTATCAAGTTATAATTATAGAACAACTTCAAATAGTGTTACTAATTTAAAAGCTGAAACAAATAATTTATTAATAGGAGCTTCCTATCAACTATTAAATAATTTAATATTAAAAGGGAGTTTAGGTATAACCTCTTCTAATTCAGATACAAAAAAATACAATCAATTATTAACAGATATTTCTATTAATATAAAACCTTTTAAACTTCAAAACTTAGAATTGGGTTATAAGAGAGATATTCAAAATTTTAATGCCGCTTTGTTAAATGAAGAAATTGTACAAAATAATCTTCTTTTAAATTATAGTGTAAATACTAATTTTAATCTAGGTTGGTTTACGCAATACTATTATACGTATCAAAGTGATGAAAATACAAGAAATCTATTATTTACCTCTCTCTATTACAAAATATTAGAAAAACCTTCTTTAAAAGCAGGTGTTAACTATCAAAACATCTCTTTTAAAAACCAATTACCAACTATTTATTTTAGTCCAAGTAAGTTTAATGCTGTAGAAATATTTATCGATCTTATAAAAGACGAAGCTGCTGCAAAAAATAAAGAATGGTTTTATGGTTTAACCGCTGCAACTGGTTTTCAGTTTATAGAAGATCAAAAAAAACAAAGTACTTATAGAATTCAAGCTAAATTCGGATATAAATTTTCTGAAAGAAGCTTAATTAATATATACGGAACTCAAAGTAATATTGCCTCTGCTACTGCAGCAGGATTTACTTTTACTGAATTAGGCTTACGTTTTAAATGGCTTATCGCTAAAAAACCATTATTCAAAAAAACAAGTGCAATAGAATAAACTTTTGCCTTCTAATTTAAGTGTAATTAAAATTGAACTACTTGATAATGAAATATCTATTAGCAAGCATTAAATAATGTTCCTATGCTTTTATATTTAATTTTGGAACTACTAGTTAAATATTTAAAACAATAGTCTTAAACCCTTTAAATATTAAAATTTAGAGGAATAAATATCTATTAACTATTCAAAAAAATAGCTTTATAAAATGATCTAATTTTAATTTAGTTTGCTTGTTGCAATATGAGCATGCTTTTAAAATGACAAAACGGCAAGTATTATTTTTGCTTACTTTTAATAGCAATCAAGTTAAATTAGAATATGAATTTTAATAAATGTTTATTTAGGGCAATTAATATAGCTTCTGAGATTCTAATCGGTTTTAATTTTACTAAGTTTAATTTACGTTTAAACTGCTTATCAAAAATAATTGATGAAAAAAATAAAGGCAAAAGAGTCAACTTTTGCCTTGTAAATAATTAATTTTAGTTTGGTTACTTAATGATAAAAGTACCCGTATACATCTTATTAAAGTCATCCATTAAACGATATTTATAGATTCCCATATTTAATTTCGGAGAATTATAATTAACTTTGTTAGCATCATTGGATGTCTTAATTTTTTTCACATCCACTACTCTACCTAACAAATCAAAAACTTGAATATTAATAAATTGAGATGGATTTGGTAATACAATTGTAGTAGAATTAGAAAAAGGATTTGGGTAATTTATGATTCTCTTATTTTCTTCATGATTACCAATTAGTTCTGTAGATAATACTTTAGCACTAAAGGATAATGAGTTTACAAAAAAATCAAAAGACTTAAAGTTTGTGTAATCTCCAATTACTGAAAATACAATTGTTTTAATATTTGTAATTTCTGCTGTTTGTCCGTTTGCATCAAGAAAATCTGCAAAAGAAATAGTATATGCTTTTTCTTCTATATTTGAAGGAATTGTATATCTCAATCTATTACCCCAATCTCTGTCCTCATCTTGCATGATTATAATTTCTAAATCTTCCGAATTTAAAACAGTAAAGTTTACTGACTCAAAATCAGTTACATCTAAGCTTTGATCACCTGGTAAAATATGTCTAAATAAATTAACATTCCCTTTTACCTCTCCAGAAACTGAAGCATTTCTATCTACTTCATATAAATCATCACTATATTCTAATTCCGAAGTAGTTACTTCAAATTTTGTAACGGTAGCATAGTCTTGTAAATAATCTAATCCCCAAGGTCCATCAGCTAAATAAAGGGCATCTTTTACTTCTGAAGAATCTGTCTCTAAAGAGAAACCAATGTCAAACAAAACACCTGTATCGATAGATATTGCTTCATCATAATCTCCAGAAAGTGTAAAAGTATCTGTTACTTGAACATGGTCAGAAACCTCTGTCTCTGCCATATTTCCTTCAAAATACACTGACACTTCACTTGTTTTATTTACAATATTTAAATTTATAACCCCATTAGAATAACTTCCTGATTTCACAAAAACATTTGGAAGTATATTCTCTATTTCTGTGCTTATCAATCCGTTTGTAGATGTATGAGTATCAATAATAAAGTTTGCAATTGAAAATATTTGAGGATATGAGCTTCCCCATATTTGATAGTTTTGGTAATTACCTGCTGGATATTGATCTATATTCCAAAAACTAAATAGCTCGTCTTCAGCTCCTTCCATTTTAATTGAAAAACTTAACGTATATTCTATTTGCCCTGTAGCCCTTTTAATTTTAGAACTAATAATTTTATGATTTCTTATTTTTACTGTTCTAATGTCTTCTAAACTAGAATTATTTAATCGATCGCAAATTATTTTAGAATGATCATAAATTTTACCTTCTGTAATAGTAGCTAAAACAGCAGCAATTCTTCTTTCTTCTTGATAGTAATCAATAGATAATACTTCAATTGCATTTGTTATTCCTAATAAATCTTCTGGACTAGAAACTGTTGCAACTTCTGTGTTATAAGTACCTGTTTCTGGTAAGAAATCTATTAATGAAGTTGTATTTGATTTATTTTGGTATGTATTTTTATTGAATAAACTTTGGGCTTGTTTTATATTTGATACGTTTC
>JBNMNZ010000032.1:0-9519 GCA_051276605.1 Polaribacter sp.
GATTTTTGATCGTATAATCAACTAGGTTTTTTAAATTTTTCACATCTTTTCTAGCTGTAAAAATTTCATAATTCCCAAAGCGTAAAAAACTTGGAGAAATTCTAGAAACAATAGCTCCTTTTTCATAAGCAGGGTTTCCATCATACAAAACATCACGTAAAACAGTATCACCAGATAAACTTAAAGATAACGCACGAGTTGTTGGCACACCCAAATGAAACATTGCTTCACTACATAAATACTCTCTAACAGAAGAACGTAAAACAGCTAAGCCATCTGCAGTTCTAGAATATGGTGTTTCTCCAGCACCTTTTAATTGTACTTTCCAGTTTTTGTTTTGATGCTCAACTTCAAATAAATTAATGGCTCTTCCATCACCTAATTGTCCAGCCCAATTGCCAAATTGATGTCCGCCATAACACATAGCAAATGGCTTAGTGTTTGGGTAAACTTGATTTCCTGTAACTATATTTTTAAAGAATTCTGATGTTGTTTCTTCCTCAGAAATACCTAGTTCACACGCCATTTCTTGCGAAACGTGAATTAGTTTAGGTTCTTTGGTTTTCTTTGGTTCAACATAAGAGAATACTGCTTCAGTAACTTGTCTTCTTAAGTTTTCTGTGTTTTTATCAGCAGGGTTTTCAGAAATAAAAATTTCTTTTATATTTAGTTTCATAATTTATCAATCCATTTTTGAAGCTCTTTGTCAGAAGGATTTCTTAATTTTTTGTCATTAAGTTTAATTGTAGGAAAATTCAATTTTCTATTTTCATACAAGTTACGTAATTCTTCTGCATTTATTTCGTTTTTTTGCACATCTAAAAACACGTAATCTAAATTACGCGCCTCTAAAAATGTTTTATAATATTGAGTTTTATGGCATTTTTCTGTGCCATATAATTGAATCATATTACTTTAATTTATCAGCATGCAATTTTCTTAATTTGGCCAATTTAGGCTCAATTACATAGGTGCAATATCCTTGTCCATTATTATTTTTATAAAAATCTTGATGTTCTTTTTCAGCATTATAAAAAACAGGTAAAGGACTTAATTCAGTGGATATTTTATCATTATAATAAGGCTGAATTTGTTTCAATACTTCTTTTGCTATTTTTTGCTGGTTTTCATTATAATAATAAATTACAGACCTGTATTGAGTACCTCTATCAGCACCTTGCCTGTTTAACGTTGTTGGGTCGTGCGTCGTCATAAAAATAACTAAAATATTTTCGTAAGAAATAGTAGATGCATCAAAAGTAATTCGAATTACTTCTGCAAAACCAGATAATCCAGAACAGATTTCACGATACGTTGGTCTTCCTGGGGCGTCTCCTCCGGCATAACCAGAAACAACTTTTTCAACACCTTTTACTTCTTGGAATACAGCTTCTGTACACCAAAAACAACCACCTCCTAAAGTGGCAATTTGTAAATCTTTACTCATTTTCAGATTTCTCTTTCTTTAATAGCATTGCTTCAGAATTAACACAATAACGCAATCCACTTGGTGCTGGTCCGTCAGGAAAAATATGTCCTAAATGTGCATCACAAGTGTTACACATTACTTCAACTCTAATCATACCAAAAGAAATATCTTTATAATATTTTATAGCATTTTCTTTAATTGGTTGCGTAAAACTTGGCCAACCAGAACTAGAATCAAACTTAATTGCAGAGTCAAACAAAGGCGTATTACAACAAATACAATTGTATTGCCCTTCATCATAGATACTACATAAAGCGCCAGAATTTGGTCTTTCTGTCCCTTTTTGTCTTGTAACTCTAAACTGCTCTGGAGTTAATATATTTTTCCATTCTTTTTCAGTTTTTTCAATTCTTTTATCAGGAGCTGTATTTCCTTTAGTTGCGAAGTTTATTACTTCTTTCCATGTTAACATAAAAATATTCTTTAAATTGTTATTAAATATTTTAAATTTTGAGCAAAAAATATAGCCCATCTTAAAGATGCACTATTTTGACTTTGTACTCATTAGTTTAGACGTAAAAACACTTGTTTCCTTACAAATAATTCTCAATTTGTTAGCTTTTGAAATTATTCTATAAATTTACGAAGAAAATAAAATGAGAAACCTAAAAGTTTATAGTTTCTCTTTATTATTTTATAAAGGAATTTTACATTGTTACTTTACTAAATAAGATTTAAATTTATATGATTTAGTTATTGAATACTGATTTATATTCAATTTTTAAACCAAAATAAAGATTACATTCAAAAGAGTTGTTATAACAAAAGATATTAATAAGAAAACTAGATAATGTTATTCCATATCTGGTTGTTTGCTTTTTGGGTCCCAATTTTTCAATTGTTTTTTTATTTCGTCAGTAACTTCTTTATCATTTTTAATGTACCAATTTACATTTTTATAAGCACTGCTGCCATCACTAGAATAGTGGAAAAATACAATAGCATTTACAAAAGGATACTTAAATTGAAATCTATTAAACGCATCTCCAAACCATTTTGCTCTATTACCACCTGGTTTTAAAGAACCGAATTCAGCAAGCATAATTGGTTTATAAAAAGACTCTAATGTTTTGTAATAATTTCCAAAAACTTGCTCAAAAGTCCACCAATCACTCCAACTTGTGCTAGTACCATAATTTAATGCACCAGTTGCCACCATATCAACATAATCAGTTCCTGGATAATATTCATTAAATTTTCCATAAGTTAAATGTGGGCTCCATACCCAAATAATATTTTTTGCACCTACAGATTCAAATACATCTCTAACATGTTTAAATGCTGCAACATATTCTTCAGGATCATTATTTTGTGGTCCCCAAGGATAACGATATGGGTCGTTCATTTCATGGCCCCATCTTAAGTAAATAGGGTAGTTTGTTTTCTTTGCTTCTAAAGCCCATTCTTTTATGTAGGCATCATAGTGCCCTTTGGCAACAGATACTAAACCATGGCTATTTCTTTGCTCTAAAGGTTCAATGTCAGGAAAATCATCTTTAGAAAATTTTTCTAACCAAGGCTCCCAAGTTATCATAGGTATTGAACCTACTCTTACTATGGCATTTACTTGATTGCTTGGGAATTTATATTCAGTATTTTCACCCCATGCTGCATATATTCCAATTATAGGAAATGTTAACGCTAATGAGTCTTCAAGGTTAAAGATGTTTTCATAAGATTCTCCTTTACTATCATCTGAGGCCCCAAAAAGGATGTATTTTGTTTTTAATAAAGAAAATTTATTTTTTCTTTGATCTTTAAACCAAGCCAACTTATCACTTCTTAGGTTTTCTCTTTTTCCTAAAATGGCATCGTGTTCAATATTCTGAACCATATCGCTCATATTTTCTAAAAACCCTCCTAGTGGCCCTTTAGATCTTTTACTTATGGCTGCGAAACCATAAACTACTAAATAACCTATCAGCAAAGCAATTAGTACGTTAAAAAGTCTTTTAGATGTTTTTTTGAATGACATAATTACGAATTATTTATAACGATTTCTATACCTTTATCAATAGAGATTTTAGGCTCAAAATCTGTAATTTTTTTAATTTTTGAGTTATCACCTATCATTTCCCAAACTTCATTGTCTCTGTATGGAATTGCTCCCAAAACAATTTTAGCTTTTGTCTTCATAACTGTATTTACAGCTGCTGCTAATTGGCTTAATTTTGTTCCTTTACCGCTACAAACGTTCATGGTTTCTCCATAGGAGTTCGAGTTTTTTGCTGTTAAAACTAATGCTTTAACAACATCTCCTACATATAAGAAATCTCGAACTTGTTCTCCTTTGGTCATCAAAAAATCTTCACCTTTTTTTAATGATTGAATCATTTGAGGAATAAAGAATCCTTCGGGCATGTTTTCTCCGTAAAAATTAAAAACTCTTAGGTTAGTGAATTTTTTACTTTGATTAGTGCTATAGGTTTGCACCAACATTTCTGCATTTATTTTAGTTAAAGAATAAGGCGATACTGGTTTAGGAATTTGATTTTCATGAAAAGGCGATGCATTATTTCCGTAAATTTCACTAGAAGAAGTAAATATGAAATGAGCATCTATACCTTCTAAGGATTTTAATATATTTAAAGTCCCTTGTACGTTAACAGTAGCCATTTCTTCATAAATAGTAAAATCTCTGTTTCTGCTAATGTTTGCTGCTAAATGATATACTATATCTGGTTTTATTTTTTGAATAACTTTGTATGTTTCATCAAAATTGGTAATATCAACAGTAAATTGAGAATTTGATTGTTCGCAATTTCGAGAAATCACAAAAATATCAGCTTCATTTTCTCTTAAAACTTTTACTAAAAACTTTCCTAAATAGCCATTTCCCCCAACAACTAATATCTTTTTATCTTTTAAATCTATAATGCCCATAAAATATTTGCTGCCTTTGCATCCGATACATATTCTGTCAAATCAGTAAGAGACAAAATCTCACTGTTTTCGTAATATTTTTTATACCAATTGATTGTTTTATCAATCGTTTTATCTATTCCCCAAACAGCTTCCCATTTTAAAAGTTTGTTTGCTTTAGAACAATCTAACATTAATAAATTTGCTTCGTGATGTTCATCTGTGTTTTTACTGATTTCAATCTGAATATTATTCCAATATTGATGCGATAATTTCACAAGATCTCCAACTTGTAAATTACTGTGATTGTCAGGTCCAAAATTCCATCCTTCAGCCACAGAAACGTCTTTTTTTAATAACTTCCACCCTAATGTTAAATAACCACTTAATGGCTCTAAAACATGCTGCCAGGGTCTTGTAGCTTTTGGGTTTCTAATCAAAACGGCTTCATTAATTGCTGTTGCTTTTACAATATCAGGAATCAATCTATCTTCAGACCAATCACCACCTCCAATTACATTACCTGCACGACCACTAGCCAATAATACTTGATGCTTATCCTCAAAATCTTTGGTATTGAAATATGAGTTTCTGTAAGAGGATGTTAATAATTCTGAACAACCCTTAGAAGCACTGTAAGGATCGTATCCGCCCATAGGTTCATTTTCTCTGTAACCCCATTCCCATTCTTTGTTCTCGTAACATTTATCACTTGTAACATTTACAATTGCTTTTACAGAAGGTGTTTTTCTGCAAGCTTCATACACATTTAAGGTGCCCATTACATTGGTTGAAAAAGTCTCTACAGGATCTTCATACGATTGTCTTACTAAAGCTTGTGCTGCCAAATGAAAAACAATTTCTGGTTGTACCTCTTCAAAATACTTTTGTAAAACATCCGCATTTCTAATGTCGTTTATTTTTTGTTCAATCCCCAGGTTCAATAAATTTAAATGATTATTCTCATCTTTGTTTTCTAATGAGAACCCATAAACTTTGGCACCCATTTGTTCTAGCCAAAGAGCCATCCAAGTTCCTTTAAAACCTGTATGCCCAGTTAATAATACTTTTTTATCTTTATAAATACCTTCAAAAAGAGACTGAAAATTTACCATGTTTTCCAAGGTGCTTTATTTTCATCCCATTGAGACTCTAATTGATTTTTATCTCTTAGTGTATCCATCGGTTTCCAAAAACCTTTGTGTTTATAAGCTGCAAGTAGTTTGTCTTGTGCCATGTTTTCTAAAGGATTTCTTTCAAATATTGTAGAATCATCCTCAATATAATTAAAAACGATTGGGTCACAAACAAAAAAACCACCGTTAATCCAAGCTCCATCGCCTCTAGGCTTCTCCATGAAACTATTAATAACATTGTTTTGAGTATTAATATCTACTGCACCAAATCGGCCTTCTGGTTGCACACAAGTCATTGTTACTTTTTCAGAATGATTATTATGGAAATTCAAAAGTTCTTCAATATTCACATTACTTACACCGTCTCCATAAGTCAGCATAAATGTTTCATTCAAATATTTTGCAGCCCTCTTTATTCGCCCTCCAGTCATCGTATTTAATCCAGTATCTAATACAGTTACTTTCCATTTTTCCGTATTAGATTCTAACGTAGTCATCGTGTTCTTTTCCATATCAAATTCTACATCCGCTTGATGCAAGTAGTAATTAGCAAAATACTCTTTGATTACATACGATTTATATCCTCCTAATATTACAAAATCATTAAAACCATAACTAGAATAATGTTTCATTATATGCCAGATAATAGGTTTGTCACCAATTTTTACCATAGGTTTTGGAATAGAGGATGTTTCCTCGCTCAACCTAGTACCAAACCCACCTGCTAAAATTACTACTTTCATATATTTAGTTGTTTTTTGTTATATCAATTTTTTTATCTGCTGATATTATTACTTTGCTCCAAGCGTTTTCAACTTTGATAAACTTAGATTTATAAGCTGCTCCAATACCTCCTATAAATTGTAGAAAAGCAATCATAGCAAACCCTATCATCGCCCAAGTTTTTTCGGCCGTAAGAATCAATTCACTTTCAGGAATGTAATATCTTCTTTCAATATAAATTCCTAACAACATTAGCAAAAATACGATACAATATAATAATAATGGCATCACAAACGGATTCATAAAACCTTTTACTGCTATTTTGGCTGTTGGAAGATAAGGAATTTTTTTGTTTATTAATGTTAAATAAAAAGCGTAGGTAAATACAGGCCAACAAGAATACTTTAAAACCATACCTCTCCAATGAATCCCTTTTTCTGTTTTTTTATCACACAAAAACTTCTGGGCATACCCATAAATCAACATTGCGATAAGCATAATAGGGCTTCCTAGTATAATGAATTCAGTAAAATCCATACTAGCAGGACTTATTTTTGTCGTAAAAAATAGTAAAGGAATAAAAATAAAGAAAGCAGTTATGGGCCCAAATAAGTAATAAGTTCCTATAGATAAATAGGATATTTTTTGCCAAAAAGTTAAATGCTTTACTGCGGCTGGCATTTCATCAAATAGCAATTCAAACACCCCTCTTGACCACTTTAATTGTTGTTTGCAAAATGAAGTAAAGTCTTCTGGCACCAGACCACGACTCACAATCACAGGGTTGTATATAGATTTCCAACCTTTTGCATGAATTCTAATAGAGGTTTGTAAATCTTCTGCCAAACCTTGAGCGTGACCTCCAATACTTTCTAATGCTTTCCTTCTAAAAGTACAATTAGCACCTATAGCCACAGCGCTTCCATAACCATACAGGCCCATTTGAGTAGGTCCATAAAAGGTATAGGTTTGTTCCGCGGCTCCTTTTGCGGTAAAAGAACGATACATGTTGTAATAACCTTGACTTACTTGAACAAATCCAACTTTTTCGTCTTTAAAAAAACCTAATGTCTGATCTAAAAAATTTGGAAAAACAATATGATCAGGGTCTAATATTAAAATAAACTCTTCTTTTGTTCTTTTTAATGTTTCGTTAATTTTACCTGCTTTAGCTCCCGGTAAATTGACCAAATTTAACCAAACAACTCCATGTTTTTCTGCTAACTCTTTAAAAGCAATATCTTCAGTACTATCTAATAAGTAGGTGGTATGAGGGTAATTTAAATTTCCTAAAGCTTTAAAAGTGCTTTCAAACATAGATAAAGGCTCCCCAGGTGCAGCCGTTGTAAAAACAGCAACACTTAAGTTTTTCTCTGGGACAGGAACTTCTTTTGGTTTTTGTATTCGTAAATAATTGACCCATACCAATAAAACCCTTATCATTCCGTATCCAAAAAACAGGCTTAATATTATAAATAAGAAAAGATTTGAAATATGGTCTCCTCGAAACCACCATTCAGTTAGATTGAATATACTTAAAGCCCCAGCAAGTGTTAACCCTAAAAAGACAGCTTTGTCAAAGCTTGTTACTTTTTTAGCTTCTTGAAATTCCCATAAATCGCTCCGTAATTTTGAATTCATTAAAATGTGAAATTAAACCCTAGGTTAACGTTGTTTCTTTTGTAAAAAAATGTTTCTTGATAAACATAGTTAGCATCAATTCTAAAGCGATCGGAATAACTATATTTAATTGATCCGTTAAACTCTAAAGATGTAAACTCTTCATTATAAAAACCTCCTATTTCCGTATTATTTGCTGTTACTTTTATAGGATATGGATTTTTTACATTAGCTTTAAATCCGTAGTTTGTTTTTGTCCCAAGGGTTAACTTATTAAAGGGCTTATAATTTAATATTATCAATCCAGAGTGAATCTGTTGTTCTCTTGGTGTAAAATAAGGGTCGTAAATACCTATTCCTTCATTGTTATAAATAAACAAAATATCTTTAGCATCTGAAAAATTGTAACCATATCCAAATTGAAAATTTAATTTTTTAATTTTTATAGGTTGTGATACAATCCAAGAAGCAACTGATTTTATAGTATTTTCATCCTCAAAAAATTGATGATTGTACCCTGCATGAAATACTACTAATTTATTGTTATAATCGATACCACCAAAAACATTTTGAGTTGTTAAATTAAAAGCAGTACTTGCAATTGTACCTAACAAACTCTTTTTAGAATATCCTAAATTTAAGGATGCGTTTTTAGTTAACTTTTGGGTGAAATTAATACCACCTACCCAGTCTGTTTTTCCTGAAAAATTTTTATAAACACCTCCAGTTACATTTGCGGCTAGTTTTAGTCCGTCAAAATAAAATTCATTACTTAATTTTATGATTAAAGCTTGTTCTTTTTTAGGTAAAAAATTATAGTTTGATATTTCTAATTTAAAATTTAAAAACCGAGATTGATATTGGCCTAAAGCTAGATGTTCTGCAAGATAATCCATCGGTTGAGTATCCGATTGGTATTCAAAAATAGCTTTAATATGAAACGCTGTTGATACTTCTATTTGGTCTGTTAAATTTTTTGTGATTTCCGTTTTAGGATAGATTTCATGAATTTTAGCAATCTTTTTTTGGGATTTTTTTAGATTTCCTTTCCAGAAACTAATATGAGCTTGCATCAATAAAAATTCAATATTCTTAGAATTATCATCTATAAATTTAGACAAAATAGATTCTACTTTATCAATTTTCCCGAGTTCATAGAGCACTCTAGCATAATCCAATTGGAGGTCTTTATTTTTAGGAGAAATAAAAATCGCTTTTTTGAATTTATCCTCTGCCTGTGTTTTGTCATCATTCATATACAAAACATGTGCATATAGCCAATTTACCTTAAAACTTTCAGGAAAATGATTGTAGAATTTTGACAAAAAAAACGCTGCTTTCTTATATTCTTTTCTTGTTATGTAATAGTTCGTAGTTTTTAAGATATCTTCTTCTTTAAATTCAGTAGAAAAAGAATCTTTTTTGGGAGTCGACTTTAGAGGTTGATCTTGGGAAAAAACAGATATATTCAAAAACAGCAAAAAGCAGATACTGGTGTTTTTAAACAACTTAAAAAATTTATCCAGCCTTATTAAATTTATCATTTTTTTTAAATTTTTCTCTGTGCTGTATAGGGGGGTATAATCTATAATACTAACTATTTAACGAATGCTAATATATTAATTTTTTTATAAATAACTCTTTAGTTTTGTAAAGAGTTTTGGTCACTTTAAATTGCTTTTATATTTA
>JBNMNZ010000033.1:0-9410 GCA_051276605.1 Polaribacter sp.
CTTCCTATTTCATGTAACAAATTAGGAATCTCTTTTGGGTTGGCAAAAAATACTTCGTAATTTTTGCTTTCTAAAAGCTTTCCGGCTTTTTCTCTAAG
Organism: Polaribacter sp.; assembly: GCA_051276605.1. GTDB lineage: Bacteria > Bacteroidota > Bacteroidia > Flavobacteriales > Flavobacteriaceae > Polaribacter. The sequence goes on from JBNMNZ010000033.1 coordinate 99, forward strand.
TACATTGACTTCTTTAATAAAAGAATCTACACTTCTTTGAGCAATAATTTTTTTTGGCTTTTTTTTAATTTTAATATTCTGCGTAGAAATTAACTTATGTGCTTTTTCAAAAGGATTCGCCAACATATAGGTTTTCTTTCTAATAAATTCATAGAAAGCAGAAATCTCTTTATACTCATTTTGATCTTTAACTGAAATAGGTTTTCCTATTCTAACTTTTATAATTCTACCTTTTTGTGAAATTACTTCTGATGGTAGTTTTGCGGTTCTTAGTGTATCACTAACTTTAGATAAAAAGTAAAAAAGCCAACTATTTTTTGCATGAAAATAAATAGGAATTACAGGAACTTGCGCTTTTTTAATCAACCTTACAGCGCCTTCTTCCCAGGGTTTATCAACCTTTAGTTTACCGTCTTTATAGGTAGAAACTTCACCTGCAGGAAAAATCCCTAAAGGTTTTCCTTCTTTTAAATGTAATAATGCACTTTTAATCCCTGCAATACTAGACTTTGCATCCTTTCTTGTTTCAAAAGGATTTACAGGCATTACATAAGGTTTTAGTGGGGCTATTCTATGTAGTAAAAAATTAGCGATTATTTTATAATCTGTTCTTTTCTCAATCAACAGTTTCAATAATAAAACACCATCAATTCCTCCTAAAGGATGATTAGAAACAGTTATAAAAGGGCCTTCTTTTGGAATTCTTTTTAAATCTTCTTCTGGTATTTCAAACTTAATATTACAATCGTCTAAAACGCCGTTTAAAAAGTCTAAATCAGATTTACTCTTGTTATTATTATAGATTTTATTGATCGCAGAAATACGCAAAACCTTGATAAGTAACCAACCTATAAATGTACCTAAAAAACCAAAATTCTCTAAACCAATTACTTGTGCAATTTCCTTAGATGTTACTAGTGCCATAAATTAAAATTAGACGATCTGCAAACTTACTAAAAAAAATAAAGCGACTATTTTTTTAATTAGGGTTCACAACCATTTGTAACGTTTCTTTATTTATTTGTGTTAATAATGAATCTCCTTTTGCTTCCATATCAGCTAACGCTTTATCATCAAAATGGCGAACTGTATATAAGTCTACCTCTTTTTGAACATCCATCTTAAACTGTGTCTTTAGCTCGTTGTAAAAGTCATCAAACTTGTTGAATTTATTATCTATACAAACAGAAAAACTAATTGCAGAGTTCTGAATTAAATTTACTTTTAGTTGGTAATCATGTAGTTTTTGAAAAATATAACTGATATTATTTTCTACCATAAAAGAAAAATCTAAAGCAGAAATCGACACTAAAACCTGATTTTTCTTTACGATAAAGCAAGGAATATAAGGCACTAACTTGCTGCCTTTAGAAACTTTTGTTCCAGTTTCTTTAGGGTTTAAAAAAGAACGCACTAATAAAGGAATTTCTTTTCTTTCTAAAGGCTGTAATGTTTTGGGGTGAATTACAGAGGCTCCGTAAAAAGCCATTTCAATAGCTTCTTCATAAGAAATTTGCGCTAACAAAGTCGTCTCTGTAAAAACTCTTGGATCTGCATTTAAAACACCATCCACATCTTTCCATATAGTAACACTTTCGGCATTTAAGCAGTAGGCGAAAATACCAGCAGTATAATCTGAGCCTTCTCGACCTAAAGTTGTGGTGTTTTCAGTATCATTTGCAGCAATAAAGCCCTGTGTAATATTTATTTTACTAGCATCCACTTTTTTAGAAATAATGGCTTCTGTAAGATCCCAATCTACTTTTGCATCTCTATAATTACTATCTGTTTTTATGCAATTTCGTACATCAAACCAACTATTTTCTATTCCTATTTTAGATAAATATGCACTTACAATTCTCGTTGACAACAACTCGCCAAAACAAATAATTTGGTCGTACACATAATTATATCTTTGTGATGTGTTTCTAGCTAAAAACCAGCCAAGTTCTCCAAAAAGGATCGCTACATCTTTATAAATTGCGTCCTCTTTATCAAAAAGGGAACTCATAATATTTCTATGATAGTCTTCTATAAAATTAAGTTTATTGGGTAAGTTTTCTGTTTTATTATAATAAGCGTCTATAACATCTTCGAAAGAATTTGTCATTTTCCCCATAGCAGAGATAACAACTAATGTGTCGTTTGCTCCTTCAGTTTTAATAATACTGGCAACATTTTTTATGCTTTCTGCATCTTTTACTGATGTCCCTCCAAACTTAAAAACCTTCATTTTAATTATTTTTAATAAATTTATCTAAATTCTCTTTGTCCATTTGTATCACTGACCAATCATTTAAGTAGGTTGCTCCTGTACTTTTGTAAAAATTAATTGCATTTACATTCCAATCAATTACTTCCCAAGCAACTCTGTTAAAATCATAATCATGAGCATATTTTAAAACTGCTGTATAGAGTGCTTTTCCTGCTCCTATCTTTCGCTTGTTTTGGGTGACCATTAAATCTTCTAAATGAATCGTTTTCCCTTTCCAAGTTGAATAACGTTCATAAAATAAGGCAATACCAATTACCACAGAGTTCTCTTCAGCAACAAAAAGTTTAAACTTTGGGTGTTCCGAAAAACCATCTCTTAACAAATCATCAACAGTAATTTCAACCGCATCTGGTTCTTTTTCAAAAACTGCCAATTCAATAATTAAATCCAAAACAGCTTGTACATCTTTTTCTTGCCCTTCTCTAATAATAAAACTCATCCTCTAAAAATTTTGTCAAAGATAGTAGTTTTGAAATCACGGTAAAATATTTGGTGTTTTTAGACATTTATTTTTAATTTGTTAAAATTTTAGTATTTTCTTAATAAAATCACTTTTTTTTCAAGAAAAACCATCATTACGAAAACGATTTAGTAAAAAAAAAATAGCATCTTTGTCGTATCAATTTATTCAAAAAAATGACTGTACAAAAACAAACTTTAGGAGAATTTATTATTGAAAATCAAGATTCTTTTCAATTTAGTTCAGGGGAGCTTTCTAGATTAATCAACTCTATAAGATTAGCTGCAAAAATAGTAAATCATGAAGTTAATAAAGCTGGCTTAGTAGATATTCTGGGCGCTGCAGGTGATACTAACATTCAAGGTGAAGACCAACAAAAATTGGATGTGTATGCAAATGAAAAGTTCATTCAAACCCTAACTAAGAGACATATTGTTTGCGGAATTGCAAGTGAAGAAGAAGATAGTTTTATTACAATTAACAGTCAAGATGAAAATCATCAAAATAAATATGTTGTTTTAATTGATCCTTTAGATGGCTCATCTAATATTGATGTAAATGTTTCTGTAGGAACTATATTCTCGATTTATAGAAGAGTAACTCCCGTAGGAACTCCTGTTCAATTAGAAGATTTTTTACAAAAAGGAAGTAAGCAAGTTGCTGCTGGTTATGTTGTTTACGGCACCTCTACTATGTTAGTTTATACAACTGGTCATGGAGTAAATGGTTTTACATTAAACCCTGCTATTGGTTCTTTTTACCTTTCTCACCCAAACATGCAATTTCCTGAAGACGGAACGATGTATTCTGTAAATGAAGGAAACTATTTAGATTTTCCTTTAGGGATAAAAAAATACATAAAATACTGTCAGGAAGAAGAAGGAGATAGACCTTATACAAGTCGATATATTGGTTCTTTAGTTTCTGATTTTCATAGAAATATGATTAAGGGTGGAATCTATATGTATCCAAAAGGTTCTAGAAATCCGACGGGGAAACTACGTTTATTATACGAATGTAATCCTATGGCATTTATCGCAGAACAAGCCAATGGAAAATCTTCTGATGGTTATACAAGAACTATGGATGTTAAACCAACTGAATTACATCAAAGAGTTCCTTTTGTTTGTGGAAGTAAAAATATGGTCAATAAAGTAGAAGAGTTTATGCGTGAGCATGGAGAATAAATCCTTTCTATTCAACTATAAATTATCAAAGCAGCAACAACTTGTAAATTTATTTTTTAATGGTTAAATTTGTAGGACAAATATTAATTTAATCAATCTAAATATAAAAAAATTATGGCTTTTCAATTACCAGATTTAGGATATGCTTATGATGCATTAGAACCACATATTGATGCTAGAACTATGGAAATACACCATACAAAACATCACAATGGATATACAACAAAATTAAACGGAGCAGTTGCAGGAACTGATTTAGAAGGAAAATCTATAGAAGATATTCTTGCTAATTTAGACATGAGTAATGGCGCTTTAAGAAATAATGGAGGTGGCTTTTTTAATCACTCATTATTTTGGTCTGTAATGAACCCAGAAGATAAAGGGTATTTATCTGGTGAATTAAAAGACGCTATTGAGGCTGCTTTTGGTTCTAAAGATGCTTTTATGGAAGCTTTTTCTAATGCTGCAGCAACACAATTTGGTTCTGGTTGGGCTTGGTTATGTGTAATGCCAGGAGGTAAGGTAGAAGTTTGTTCTACTCCAAATCAAGACAATCCATTAATGCCAGGTGTTACTTGTGAAGGAACTCCTATTTTAGGATTAGATGTTTGGGAACATGCTTACTATTTAAACTACCAAAACAGAAGACCAGATTATATTGATGCTTTCTTTAAAGTAATAAACTGGAATGAAGTTGAAAAAAGATATGCAGCTGCTAAGTAAGCAACTCTATTTTTTAGCAACACACTGTAATAAAATAAAAAAAGCACCTCTTTCGAGGTGTTTTTTTTATGCTGGTTGTTTTTGATAGCGCAAATTTTTCATTCGTTCTTCAAAACTAGATACTTCCAATGGTAAAACCACTTCTTTAAATAGATTCATTAAATCTTCTGAATGGGTTTCTGATTTTTGTTTTACAATATTAAAGTGTGTAAGTGTACTCCAAAGTACCGCCTTTAATTTGGTTTTATCCTCATTCCACATTCTAATTTCTACCCATAAGGTCTTTTCATTATATCTTAGTAATTGAGAATCTATTGTTACCGTTTCCATTAAATTCGCGGGTTTTAAATAGGCTATTTGATGAGAACCTATAACCCAACTTTTCCCTGTTGCCGTCGCATACTTGTAAATATCTAAATTGTAGCTCTCAATTAGCTGATCTTCTCTTGCATTGTTTAAATAATTAAAATACGATGCATTGTTTAAATGATTAAAAGGATCGCAATCTTGAAATCTGATTTTTGTTTTAGTCTCTAAAATTTTTGGTAAATTCATATTGATTAATTTTATACCGATTGGTATATTTTTAATTAAAAAAATAGTTTATATTAATTCGTTGTGTATGATTTGTGTCATATATACAGCTAAATCTTTCATATAGTTTTTATCCTCCATAATGTAAGACATGTAAACCGAGCCTTCTATCATTGCAAAAAAACGCTTGGCATACACAGCACTGTCAACAGAAATTTTAATTTCTTTAGAGGTTTTACAACTTTCAATTAGGTTGGTAAACCTATCTAATATTCTTTCGTTATATGATCTTACTTTGGCAATAATTAACGGGTTGTGATTGTTTGCATCAACTCCTGTGTTTAAAATAGGGCAACCTCCTAATTCTATATTGTACTCATAGTAATTATGGTAAAATGTTGCAACATTAAGCAATTGCTCTAATGGAGTTTTACCTTGATTTATATGTGCATTTAAGTCTTTCAAAATTCTTCTTACAGAAAATTGAAAAACGGCAATTGCTAATTGCTCTTTGTTCTCAAAATTACCATAAATAGCCCCTTTTGTTAAACCAGTAGCTGCAGTAATTTTAGACAAACTCATTGCTGAATATCCATTTTTATTGAATATTGGAGCAACAGTTTCTATAATAAACGCCTTGGTTTTTTCTGATTTCGACACGTATATAACTACATTTAAGTTACAAAGATACAGAAAAAATACCAAACGGTATATAAATTAATAAAATAAAAGCAGATTGTGAATCTGCTTTTATTTTATTAATAGGCTCTTTTGTCATTTCCTTCATAGAAATTGATAAAGGCCTGGTTTACGACTCTATTTCCACCTGGAGTTGGGTAATCTCCTGTAAAATACCAATCTCCTAAATTATCTGGACACGCTTTGTGCAAACCTTCTATAGATTGATAAATAACCTCAACATCTGCTTTAATCTCTTTTGTTTTAAGCATTTCTGCAATTTTTGCTGAAACCTCTTCTGGGGTAAATGAACTGTATATACCCTTTACATGATTTACAATTTCTGTATCATCTTTAGATTGCTGTGCTTTACATTTTTTGTAGACATCTTCTACAATATGATCTTTATTATGATCTTTCAATAACTCTAAAGCAGCTTTAAAAGCAATAAAAGCCTCAATTCTTGCCATGTCAATTCCATAACAATCTGGATAGCGAATTTGTGGAGCAGAAGAAACAACCACTATCTTTTTAGGATTTAATCTGTCTAAAATTTTAATAATACTTTTCTTCAACGTTGTTCCACGTACAATACTATCATCAATAATAACAAGATTATCTGTAGGTTTTACGACACCATAGGTAATATCATAAACGTGTTCTACTAAATCATCTCTAGAACTATCATCAGCAATAAACGTTCTTAATTTTACATCTTTAATCGCTATTTTCTCAAAACGTGCTCTTTCAGATAAAATTTCAGTTACTTTTTTTGCAGACAAATCTTTTCCACCAGCTAAAATTTTTGCTGTCTTTTGTTGATTCAATAAATCTTCAGCAGCTTCCGTCATTCCATAAAAAGAGGTTTCTGCTGTATTTGGAATGTAAGAAAAAACAGTATTAGAAATATCAGAATCTATCGATTTTAAAATTTTTGGAAATACATATTTTCCTAAATTTTTACGCTCTTCATAAATACTTGCATCACTTCCTCTAGAAAAATAAATACGTTCAAAAGAACACGCTTTATTTTCTCTAGGTTCTATCACTTTCTTAATAGAAACCTTACCGCTCTTTTTAATAATTAATGCGTGACCTCTTTCTAATTCTTGAACATCTTCAATCTTAACATTAAAAACAGTTTGTATAACTGGTCTTTCTGAAGCAACAACGACAACCTCATCATCTTCATAAAAAAAAGTGGGTCTAATTCCATTAGGATCTCTCAATACAAAAGCATCTCCATGACCTACTAAACCAGCCATTGCATAACCCCCATCCCAGTTTTTAGAAGATCTTTTTAGTACTTTTTTAAGGCTTAAATTCTCTTCTATATAAGGGGATGCATCTTTTTTACTAAATCCTTTATCCTTTGCTTGTTGATATAATTTAGAAACTTCATCTTCTAAAAAATGTCCAATTTTCTCCATCACCGTTACGGTATCTGTAAACTCTTTTGGATGCTGACCTAACTCTATCAACTCTTCTAACATTTGTTTAGAATTCGTCATATTAAAGTTACCCGCAACTATTAAGTTTTGATGTTTCCAATTACTTTGACGTAAAAAAGGATGAACACTTTCGATAGAGTTTTTACCAAAAGTTCCGTAGCGTACATGTCCTAAGAATAAGTTTCCAACATAAGGCATATTTTCTTCTTGCCATTTTACATCGTCTTTTTTAGTTGGGTTTTCTTCTAAGACACTATTTAAACGACCGTTAATTTGAGCAAAAATATCTTGAATTGGTGTTGACTTGTTAGAACGAACTCTGCTAATATATCTTGTTCCTGGTGCTACACTAAATTTTACACTTGCAAAACCAGCCCCGTCTTGTCCTCGATTGTGCTGTTTTTCCATCAATAAATACATTTTATTAATTCCGTAAAATGCTGTACCATACTTATCTTTATAAAATTGTAGGGGCTTCTTTAATCGAACCAGTGCAATCCCGCATTCGTGTTTAATAGCATCACTCATTTGATTGGTTGTTTTGTTTTGTTGTGTTGAGTTGAGTTTTATGTATAAAAAAATCCGCGTTTTTAAACGCGGATTTTCATTTATGAGATTTCTATATCAAATTGTGTTAGTTCTTTAAAAACTTGCAAGCGTGTTTTCACTTCGTCTGTTGTAAGTTCTTGCATACGTTCTGTCCCAAATTTTTCTACGCAGAATGACGCCAGATTAGAACCGTAAATAATAGCATTTTTCATGTTCTCAAAAGAAATATCTTCTGTTTTTGCTAAATACCCACAGAAACCACCTGCAAAAGTATCTCCTGCTCCTGTCGGATCAAAAACTTCGGCTAAAGGCAATGCTGGGGCATAAAACATCTTGCCTTCATTAAACAACAAAGCGCCATGTTCTCCTTTTTTAATCACCACATATTTTGGACCCATTTCATGGATTTTCTTTGCTGCATTTACCAAAGAATATTCTCCAGAAAGTTGACGAGCTTCTTCATCATTTATCGTTATTACATCTACTCTTTTAAGAACGGTATGTAAATCAGCAAGTGCAATGTCCATCCAAAAATTCATGGTATCTAAGACAATTAATTTTGGTATTACTTTCATTTGATCTAAAACAGATGCCTGCACTAAGGGGTGTAAATTACCTAACATTACAATACCCGCATCTTTAAAGTTTTCTGGAACAACCGGTTCAAATTTTTCTAATACATTTAATTCTGTAATTAAAGTATCTCTAGAGTTCATATCATTATGATATTTACCACTCCAAAAAAAAGTTTTCCCTTCTTTAATAATTTCAATACCATCAGTATTAATCCCTTTTGCATTCATCATTTTTAAATATGATGTTGAAAAATCTCCACCAACTACTGAAACAACTCCGGTTTCGACTCCAAATTGACTTGCTGCTAAACCTACAAAAGTTCCAGAACCACCAAGAATTTTATCCGTTTTTCCAAAAGGAGTTTCTATTGCATCAAATGCGACAGTACCTACTGCTAATAATTTGCTCATGTGCCTATTTTAACCTCCCAAAGGGAAGTAATTTAATACGTTAATCAATATACAAATGATATTAACTAACAAAATTAATAATCTATTTACTTTATCTGTAACAAGCATTTTTAATGCTTTTTTATCGTATTTTTGCCCTTTCTACGAAAGGTATCTACGATACCACAAAAATAAGTTTAAAAAATGACTATCAAAGAAATACAAGAAGAAATTATTGATGAGTTTTCCATGTTTGATGATTGGATGGAACGTTATGAATATATCATAGACCTTGGCAAATCTTTACCTATAATTGATGCGCAATATAAATTAGATGAAAATTTAATTAATGGCTGTCAATCTAAAGTATGGTTATATTCAGAATTAGAGAATGATACTATCAAATTTACTGCGGATAGCGATGCTATTCTAACCAAAGGAATTGTAGCTTTGCTATTACGTGTTTATTCAGGCCAAAAGCCAACAGATA
>JBNMNZ010000034.1:0-9408 GCA_051276605.1 Polaribacter sp.
TCTACACGAACTCTGTATTTTATTAAAGCTTCTTCAGAAAAATAATTTGCTAATTTAGATATTTTACCTCTGTAACGCCCATCAATTGGAGAGATGGCATTTAATTGTGTTAAGTCCATTTTTAGTTATGTTGTTAAGTACAAAAATAGTCAATTCAACAGATTTATAAAGTAGATTTCTGATGTTTTTCAATCATTTTTAAAATGTAATTTCCACGTGCTTTTGTTCCTTTACTCTCATGAATAATCTTCGTTAAAATAAGATGTTTTAACGCTGGATGTACCCAATCTTTTTTCAAGCCAAAAAGATATAAGAAACTCATAGTATATGCTCTTACAGCAATTTTTTGCGGTGTAATTAGCCAATCAAAACCAGTTTCTATAATGGCGTCAATATGTGTGCTTTTTAATTTTTCTTGAACTTCATTCTTGCTTTTAGAATAGTATGCAGTTGCTAAATGTTCACAAATTTTGGCACAAGGTCTAATTGCACTATCAAACTTTAAGGTTGAGATTTTTGTTGAGAGTTCATCTAAATGTAATAAGATCCCAAATAAATGATGATGTGTGCAAATCCATTCTAAAATCCAAGCAGCTTTAATAGAGACTCTGTTTTCGACATCAAAAGTTATCGTGACTAAATCTGCAAATAAACGAGGGTTTTCTAACACAATATTCGCAACTTTTTGACGGTTTTCTCTTTTAGGATTCTCCATTAAATTTAGCTGTTCAGTTAAAAAAAGTAGATTCATTTTGATATGATTAATGTATATTTACGCTGAAATTCTATATAAATGATAAATATAAAAAGACTCCTTTTTATTTTTGCCTTTTTTGCTTGTTTTTTTATAAGCCAAGTTGTTATCGCTCAAAATGTGAATCAGTTTGATGAGAATAAACAAAGAACTGGTGTTTGGAAAAAAAAGTACCCCAATAATAAAATACGCTATTCTGGTGCTTTTGAAAACGGAAAAGAAATTGGTGTTTTTAAATTTTTTAATAATTCAAGTTCTCAATATCCAGTAATTATTAAAACCTATTCTAAGAAAAATGACAGTGTTTTAGTTCAATTTTTCACTTTAAAAGGTAAATTACAGAGCAAAGGCTACTTTTTTAATAAAAATAGAATTGGTCATTGGACCTATTATTTTCAGGATGGTAAAAAAATGTCTAAAGAGTTTTATAAAGAAGGAAAGTTAGAAGGAGAATTGATTAATTATTATCCTAATGGTAAAGCTACAGAAATTTCACTTTATAAAAATGGGTTAAAAGACGGAGCTTCTAAAAAGTATTCAAGTGAAGGAATTTTAATTGAAGAGGTTAGTTTTAAAAACGGAAAACCAGACGGTATTGCTAAATATTTTGAATTGAATGGGAATCTAAAAGAGACGGGCTCCTACTTAGAAGGAAAAAGAATAGGCAAATGGGAATATTATTTAGATGGTGAAGTTGCTTCTGATGAAGATTTAAAGAAAAAGAAAGCTACTTTTATTAAGAAAAAAGAGAATTGATGATATAGTTTTAAGCCTAAAAACCTGGTTTTATCTTTTTTGATACGTTCATTAAAAAAAAAATAACATTACATTTTGGTATAAATCAAACTAATTATTTCATCAATTTTTTCAATCAATAAATTCCAATCAAAATTGTAACTTTGCACCCTCAAAAATAAAAAATGAAACGAGTAGTTGTTGGTCTTTCTGGTGGTGTAGATTCTAGCGTAACAGCACATTTATTAAAAGAACAGGGTTATGACGTTATTGGGCTTTTTATGAAAAATTGGCACGATGATTCTGTAACTATTTCTAATGAATGTCCTTGGTTAGAAGATAGCAATGACGCAATGATTGTTGCTGAAAAACTAGGAATTCCTTTTCAAGTGGTAGATTTAAGTGTCCAATATAAAGAGCGTATTGTAGATTATATGTTTGATGAATATAGCAAAGGACGAACTCCAAACCCTGATGTGCTTTGCAACAGGGAAATAAAGTTTGATGCTTTTATGGATATTGCTTTAAAATTAGGAGCAGATTTCGTGGCTACAGGTCATTATTGTAGAAAAGATCAAGAAATTATTGATGGAAAGCCGATTTATAAATTATTAGCAGGAAAAGATGTTAACAAAGATCAGTCTTATTTTTTATGTCAACTTTCACAAGAACAATTAACAAAAGCTTTATTTCCTATTGGAGAATTAACGAAGCCAGAAGTAAGAAAAATTGCTAAAGCAGCAGATTTAATTACTGCTGAAAAGAAAGATTCTCAAGGTTTATGTTTTATAGGAAAGGTTAGATTGCCAGAGTTTTTACAACAAAAATTACAACCAAAAGAAGGAGTAATTGTTACAATTCCTTCTGATTTTGAGCAGTACACAAAATCAATTGCAACGTTTGAAAACAAAGAAGCTGAGTTAGCTTATCTTTCAACAAAGTTTTCTTACAAAAAAGAAGATGGTAAAGTCGTTGGAAAACATCAAGGAGCACATTATTTCACAAAAGGACAGCGTAAAGGACTAAATGTTGGTGGTACAAAAGAAGCTTTATACGTTATTGAAACTGATGTTGTTGAAAATGTAATTTATACTGGTGAAGGTAAAAATCACAAAGGTTTATATCGAAATGTATTATTTGTCTCTAATGAAGAAATTCATTGGATTCGTGAAGATTTAGCTCTAAAAACCGGAGAAACAATGCTTGTTGAAGCTAGAATTAGATATAGACAAGTATTAGAAAAAGCAACTTTACATAAAGTTGAGAGTGGCTTATATGTCGCCTTTGAGAACAAACAATCTGCGATACAAGAAGGGCAATTTGTAGCTTGGTATAAAAACGAAGAATTACTAGGTTCTGGTGTGATTTCTTAAAAAGTTTTTTTAAAGAAATTTAAATACCTATTTTTAAGTTTTATATAAAACCATGAAAAAAATTATACTTCTTTTTGTTTTAGTATATTCATTTCAGCTTTTCTCTCAAACAGAAGATGCTTGGGTTTTTTTTAATGATAAGCCTAATTCTGATACTTTTATATCAAATCCGTTATCAATATTATCTCAACGCTCTTTAGATAGAAGAACAAAACAGAATATAGCCATAGATTTAAAAGATGTTCCTGTTGATGAAGATTATTTAAATGCGATTAAAGACCTTTCTATGATAACTATTTTAGGGAAATCTAAATGGTTAAACGCTCTTCACATTCAAGGAGATGTCAATGATATTAATAACTTATTATCAAGTCTTTCATTTATAAGTTCAATAGAATATGCAAATAAGTCTTTAAATACATCTGGGAAATTAAAATCAAATACAATAGCACCTACTCATTATAATAAGTTTAAAGAAACGCTTACTGATTTTAATTATGGTGAAGCAGATAATCAAATTAAAATGTTAAATGCAGATTATATGCATAGAGAAGGCTTTACTGGAGATGGTATGCAAATTGCGATTATTGATGCAGGTTTTCCAAATGTAAATACACTTTCTGCTTTTCAAAGAGTTAGAGATAACAATCAAATATTAGGTGGCTATAATTTTGCAGATAGAAATACCGATATTTATACAAGAAGTAGTCATGGAACACATGTTTTATCAACGATTTCTGGTTATTTAGAAAATGAATTTGCTGGTACAGCTCCAGATGCAAAGTTTTATTTATTTATCTCTGAAATAACAGAATCAGAAACTGTTTTAGAGGAAACACTATGGGTTGAAGCTGCTGAAAGAGCAGACAGCCTGGGTGTTGATGTTATAAATACTTCTTTAGGATATACTACCTATGATAATTCAAATCACAGTCATTCGTATGCAGATATGGATGGTAAAACGACATTTATTTCTAGAGGCGCAGAAATTGGTGCTTCTCGTGGAATGATTTTAGTGAATGCAATAGGAAATAGTGGTAATGATTCTTGGAAATATATGGGAGCTCCTTCTGATGCAAGTTCAGTGTTTTCTGTTGGAGCTGTAAATGCTGCAAGAAATATTGCTACTTTTAGTTCTTTTGGACCAACTTCGGATAGTAGAGTTAAGCCAGATGTTTTAGCGCAAGGTCAAAATACTAGCATTATTAATTTTTCTTCAGGAAATATATCAACGTCAAACGGTACCTCTTTTTCATCACCAATAATGGCCGGTGCTATTGCTTGTTTTTGGCAAGCTTTTCCTAATAAAACGAATCTTGAAATTATGAATTTAATTCGAAATTCTTCGGATAAAATTAATAACTCTACTGATCAATATGGATTTGGAATTCCGGATTTTGAAGTTGCCTATAGTGCGTTATTATCTGTTCCTCATTTTGATGATTTCTCGAAGATTGAAATTTTTCCAAATCCGATAGAAAACTTCTTTACAATTTCTAATAATATTTCTTTAGACAGTTATTCAGTTCAAATATTTAATATTCTTGGTAAAAAAGTATTAGAACAATCTAAATTAACTTCAAATAAAATAGATGTTTCCTTTTTACTGAAGGGAGTTTTTCTACTTAAAATTCAAAATGGAAATCAGCAAAAAACGTTAAAGTTGATAAAACAATAATGAACAATAAAATTAAAGATCTTTTCAATATAAAATATCCAATTATTCAAGGAGGAATGATTTGGGTTTCTGGTTATAAGCTAGCTTCAGCAGTTTCGAATGCTGGTGGTTTAGGTTTAATAGGTGCGGGTTCGATGTATCCAGAAGTGTTAAGGCAACATATTCAAAAATGTAAAAAGGCAACAGACAACCCTTTTGGTGTAAATGTGCCAATGTTATATCCTGAAATTGAAAAAATAATGGATATTATTATTGAAGAAGAAGTGAAGATTATTTTCACTTCTGCGGGCAATCCTAAAACTTGGACCTCCTTTTTAAAAGAAAAAGGGATTACTGTTGTGCATGTTGTTAGTTCAGTAAAGTTTGCCTTAAAAGCAGAAGCTGCAGGTGTGGATGCCGTTGTTTGTGAAGGTTTTGAAGCTGGCGGACATAATGGAAGGGAAGAAACTACAACTTTTACGTTAATACCAATGGTTAAAGAACAAGTAAAAATTCCTGTAATTGCTGCCGGAGGAATTGGGTCTGGTCGCGGAATGTTAGCGGCTATGGTTTTAGGTGCTGATGGGGTGCAAATAGGAAGTAGATTTGCCGCTACAGAAGAATCTTCTGCGCATCAAAATTTTAAAGATATGATTGTTGACGCTAAAGATGGTGACACGCATTTAACTTTAAAAGAATTAGCTCCTGTTCGTTTATTAAAAAATAAATTTTACCAAGAATTGCAAGAATTGTATCAGCAAAATCCATCAAAAGAGCAATTAAAGGAATTGCTGGGTAGAGCAAGAGCAAAAAAAGGAATGTTTGAAGGGGATTTAGAGAACGGAGAGTTAGAAATAGGTCAAATTGCAGGATTAATTCATAAGATAAAACCAGCAAAAGTAGTTTTAGAAGAAATTATTGAAGAGTATAATTCATCTAAAGAATTGATTTTTAACCATTAAGATTATTTGTAAAAAAAATAACTTATTTTAGTGTTTCTATAGTTATTGGTATTATCTTTGCAATTCAATAAACGCTGTTAGTAATTAAACAAGCAGCACATTTAATATTATTATTATGAATAAAGGTACCGTAAAATTTTTCAACGAATCTAAAGGATTTGGATTTATTACTGAAGAAGGAAACAACAAAGAACATTTTGTACATGTGTCAGGATTAGTTGACGAAATTCGTGAAAACGATGAAGTTGAATTTGACTTACAAGATGGAAAAAAAGGATTAAACGCAGTAAACGTAAGAGTATTATAATATATATCTATTACTAGTTAATTTTTTATCAAAAAGCCTATCATATCTGATAGGCTTTTTTTATTTTCCTTTTTAAAAACATTATTTATGATTGACGGCAGACAAAGAAAGAATATTACTATTGGTTTATTTGTAGAAATTATTCAAAAACCATATCAACGGTCTGGTGAATTAACAGAAGGGGTTGTTGCCAAGCTTTTAACAAAATCAGCGAACCATCCTCATGGTATAAAAGTACAATTAGAATCTGGCTTGGTCGGAAGAGTTAAGCATATAATAGAATAACCTATTTTACAGGAATCTTAATTTCGTATAATTTTCTACTTCTATTATTTAATTTATTTTCTCTTAACCACGGATTATGAATTTTAAACTCTTTGTAGTTCATACCAAATCCTTTTGCAAAACTAGTAATATTTGTGATTGCGGTATCGACTTTTACCGTGTAGGTTTTTTTAGTTGTATACAAATCACCCTTTTCAAAAACAAAACCATATTTTTCTGGGTTGCTAATAATTTCTTTTAAGGCCAAAACTCTAAAAACATAACGTTCTGTTTCATTTGGTAATTTAGCATCATAATAATTCGTAACTTTTTGTGCTTCTAATCTTCTAGAAATTCCATAATTACCAGCATTGTATGCTGCTGCTGCTAGGGTCCAAGATCCAAAACGATTTTTTGCATTTTTTAAGTATTCGGCAGCTACTTTTGTAGATTTTTCAATATTGTATCTTTCATCTACATTATTATTTATTTCAAGACCATATTCTTTGCCAGTGGCGTTCATAAAATGCCATATCCCTGCGGCTCCAACTGTCGAGGTTTCATCTGTAAAACCACTTTCTGCCAATGCTAAAAATTTAAAATCGTCAGGTAAACCATACTTTTTTAATAAAGGCTCTATGATAGGAAAATATTTATTTGCACGTTTAAAAAGTAATATGCCGTTAGACTGCCAATATGTATTTACTAACAACTCTCTATCCATTCTTTCTTTTACATCTGGTTTTTCAAGAGGAACTCTTTCACCTGCAAGGTTTAGGTTGCTGGGTAATTTTAAAGCTCTTATTTTATAATTTTGATGTGTATTTGTTCCAGGATCTATATCAGATTTATGAATTGCATTTATAAATAAGAGAGTAATGCAAACAACACTTAAAAGAGATATAATACGAAAAGATTTATTCATGATAAATTAATTTTTAATATGGATAAAAGTAAGTAATAGAAGTAGTTTTAACAAGCTAAACTTTGATGAATAATTTTAGAAATTTCTTTTGCTTTTAAAAGAATCATAGAATGAGTTCCATCTTCAATTTTAATACATTTTTCAATATTTTTAAAAGGAAATACGTGGTCGTTTGTTCCATGAATATGAACAATATTTTCTAGCGGTTTTTCTTGCTTCCAGCTTATAACGTTATAAATAGACCATTTTATATAGCTTTCTCCTCTTACGGAAAGATATTTTCTATACATTTTAGCCTTCTTTTCTAATGATTTTCCAATAAAAAATTTATCGTATTTTTCAAAATTAGTTACAATTCGAGTTGGGAATAATTTATAGATTTTACTCTTTCTTGCTATTTTAAAATTTTTAGAAAGTTCGCTTGTAGATTTTACGCTAGAAATTATAATTATCTTTTTGGTATCGATAAATTTATTCATTTCTTGTACTATAATCCCGCCAAAAGAAACACCAATTAAAACAGGATTTGGATGTTTTATATCAGTAGTCATCCTCATGGCATAATTAGTAATTGTTTCGTCTAAATCTAAAGGTGTTTTCCATGTTAAAAAATGCAACTCATATGTATCCGATGGCAGCTCTAGTCTTTCAAAAATTTCTGGTCCAGCAGCCAAACCGGGCATAAAGTAAATATGAATTTTAGACATATAGATTCTTTAATTTTAGGAATTCTAATTACTTGCTAAATATAGCTTCGATTTAAATTGAAATAGTATCTTTTACAAAATCAAATCTTACCAAACCATCCTCATCAATTTCTGTAAGTGTAATTGCATGTAAGGTGTTTACTAAATCTGGATTCCAAGGTGACTTTACTTTTACATAATTTTCTGTAAATCCGTTTATATAACCTTCTTTGTTCTCGTTTTCAAACAAAACGGTTAGCGTATTCCCTAATTGAGATTCATAAAAAGAGCGTCTTTTTTTAGCTGACAAACCACGTAGCATTTTACTGCGTTTTGCACGTATTTTTTTAGGAACAACTCCATCTAAATCTACCGCTTCTGTATTTGGTCTTTCAGAATAGGTAAAAACATGTAAATACGAAATATCCATTTCGTTTAAATAATTATAAGTTTCTAAAAAGAGCTCGTCACTCTCTCCAGGAAAACCAACAATAACATCTACTCCGATACAAGCACTTGGCATTACTTCTTTAATTCTAGAAACTCTATTTGTATAGGTTTTTCGCAGATACCTACGTTTCATTTTCTTTAGCAACTCATCACTTCCAGATTGTAATGGAATATGAAAATGAGGTACAAAAGAATTCGATTTAGAAACAAAATCTATCGTTTCATCTTTTAGTAAATTAGGTTCTATGGATGAAATTCGCAAACGATGAATACCATCAATTGTATCTAGTTCTTTTACAAGATCTAAAAAAGTATGTTCGTGCGTTTTATTGCCAAATTCTCCTTTTCCATAATCTCCAATATTAACGCCTGTTAAAACGATTTCTTTAATTCCCTTAGAGGATATTTCTTTGGCATTATCGATTACATTTTCTAAAGTATCACTTCTAGAAATTCCACGTGCTAAAGGGATTGTACAATAGGTACATTTATAATCGCACCCATCTTGCACTTTTAGAAAAGCACGAGTTCTGCCGCCTATAGAATAAGAACCCACATAAAAATCTGCATCAGAAATTTCACAGGAATGAATTTCGCCAACATTATTTTTACTTAAATCGTTAATGTAGCTGGTAACATTAAATTTCTCAGTGGCTCCTAAAACTAAATCAACACCATCTACAGCTGCTAATTCTTCTGGTTTTAATTGTGCATAACATCCAATAGCTATTAAAAAAGCATCGTCGTTTTTCTTCAACGCATTTTTTACAATCGATTTAAAACGTTTGTCTGCATTATCTGTGACAGAGCATGTATTAATTACATAGATATCTGCTTTTTCTTCAAAATCAACACGTTTAAAACCTTCACTTACAAAGTTTCTTGCAATTGTTGATGTTTCAGAGAAATTCAATTTGCAACCTAATGTATAAAAAGCGACTTTTTTATCTGCAATCATTCTTGTACTTTTAAGGATTGCAAATTTACAATAATATTGATGATTTTTGAAACGGAAAGATTAATTGTTAGAAAACTGATTTTAAGTGATGTGGATTCATTTCATAAAATGCAAAGTAACCCCAATGTAATGCAGTTTGCAGATGGTGAAGTAAAAACATTTGATGAACATTCGCTAGAATTATCAGATCTTATCAAAAAATATACACTTGAGAATAATGATTTTTGGATTTATGCTATTGAAAGAAAATTAGATTCAAAATTTATTGGAACTTTGGCTTTGGTAAAAGATGTAGTAGATGATGAAATTGGCTATCGGTTTATAGAAAAATACTGGA